>CAYTRP010000032.1:0-14995 GCA_964440195.1 uncultured Candidatus Sumerlaeota bacterium | reverse complement strand
CCGCGGATCGCGCACCTGGATCAGGATGTTGCGACGCGGGATCGTCCGACCGAGGAGATGCACATCTCGCGCGGACAGGGGACAATGCTCTGTGGGTTCGATCCCCTTCCCATCGGTGAGCGTCGGCACGCCGCGGCCGGCCAAGGCGTGTCGTAGCTTCAAGCTGGTTGTTGACGGTTCCCTGATGTCCCCGTCCCCGGTTGCCAAAGGAGCCGTGCCTTGAGTCCGGGTAACGGTCCCTTGACCATCGGGATGGACATCGGGGGAACGCACTTCACGGCGGCGCTGCACGATGGCGCGACCGGACGGCCGATTGCCGGGACGTTGCTGCGCCAGGGGATCGATGCGGCGGGAGATGCGGAGTCGATCCTCTCGACGTGGGCGCAGGCCCTCTCCAAGGTCATCGCCCTTTCGGGGGGACAACCCTTGGCGGGGATCGGCATCGCGATGCCGGGGCCCTTTGATTACCACAACGGAGTCGCCTTGCTGCGGGGCCTCTCCAAGTACGACGCGATCCACGGAGTGAACGTTCGGCGCGAGTTGAAGGCGCGCCTGGGTCTTTCCGGCGGGTGTCCGATCCTGTTTCGCAACGACGCGGCGTGCTTCCTGCTCGGGGAAATCCGCGCGGGATCGGCCCATGATTTTCACAGGGTGATCGGGATCACGCTGGGCACGGGATTCGGGTCCGCGTTTGCGGCGGAGGGTGGGCTTGTGGAATCCGGCGAGAGCCTCCCGGCAAGCGGCTGGTTCTACGATTGCCCGTTTCGCGGCCGCACGGCGGAGGATTGGTTCTCGGGGCGTGGACTTCTCGATCTGGTCCATGGGCAATCCCGGCATCGCTACCGGAGCGTGGGCGACTTTGCAAGGGCGGTGCGAGCGGGCACCGATTCCGGCGAGGCCTTTCGGCAATACGGGAGCCTGATGGGCGAGTTTCTCCGCCCGTGGATCGAGAGATTCAACGCGGATGGGTTGGTAATTGGTGGAAACATCTCGCGGTCGCTGGACCTGTTCGGCGCGGCGCTGCGGGCGGCGCTGCCGGGCAAGCTGACGGTCCGGGCGAGAGTGTTGCTTGAGGAGGCGGCGTTGATTGGCGCCGCGTCGTTGCCGCTGCACCTGCGCGAGCCGGATTGAACGAGAGGCCGCGCACCCGCCAGCGAAAGTCCTCAGAAGCGGCCCTGATACTCCTGATTGTCATGATCGCGGTTGTGGCACCTCAATGAGCACGTGCCCGACTGCGGCCCGGAGCTGGTGTATTCGAGGACTCCGCTTGAGCCGAGCGGCTGGACGACGGACATGTCGAAGTTGATCAGGTTGGCATTATTGACGGAATTGCCGGTCATGCTGTCGATGCCGTGGGCATCGTGGCAGACCGAGCAGGGTGTCCGCTCGTTGACGATGTGCTGGCGATGGCCGGGGAAGCTCTCGTTGGCGAGGATGCTGGAACGGTCGTGGCAGGAATAGCAGAGGGCGTAGGCCGCCTGGCTTTCGCCGATGAAGTCGCCGGTCTGGTATTCGCGCGCGAGGAGGTAACGGTGGCGCGAGCCGTGGGGTGCGCGCGATTGGTCGATCCCCGATCCGGCCGGGGTGTCGTCGCCATGACAGTCGGTGCAGGCGATCATCGAGGATTCCGTGAGGGGGGAAATGAGGCTGGGGACGAATGAGTTCATTCCCTGCGAGACAATGGGATGGAAGGAGGGGCTGCCGCCGGCCAGTTGGCGGCGAAGGTTTGTGGAGGGGACCTGGCGGTTGATCGTGGCGATGCTTCGCGCATTCTCTTCCGCGTGGCACTTGAAGCAGACTTCGTATTCGAACAGGGCCTCGGGGATGAAGAGGCCGCTTTCATTCATGCCGGAGACGCCCTGAAGGAGACCGGAGACAAAGGGTGGTTCCTCGCGCGATGCCTCGGCCTTGTGGGGATTGTGGCAATCCACACAGGTGACATGTTCGGCGCGGCCGGTGAGGCGTTCGCCCCCCTCGTGGACACCCGACGTTTCCATGATGGGATGGCGGTAGGGCTTGCGAAAGGCCCTGGCGACGTTGCCGTCGGCGACACTGCCATCATGGCAGTTGAGGCAGACCCTCTCGTCGCGCGCGTCGGTCAGGAGGCCTTCCCTTCCGGGCGCGTGGTGCGAGCGATGGCAGTTGAGGCAGGCGTTCGAGGCGACGTCGGTGTATTCGGTGTGGGCCCAGGGATTGGGGCCGCTGCCTCGCCAGGTGTTGCTGGATTGGGCGTGGGCGGTGCCGTCGAACTGCCCGATGCGATGACACTCGCGGCAGAGGGCGGCTCCCGTGTTGTCCATGACGAGGAATTTCTGCCAGGTGTTGTCGTGGGGATCGTGACACGTCGTGCATTGCATGAGGCCGTTGGCGTCGAGCTTGATCGACGGGTCCCACGCGTGGGGAAACGCCAGTTCGCCCTGGGGCCGCGCGAGGGACTCGGCATAGGAGAAGGAAATGGGGTGGTCGTCGCGCAGATCGGTGCCGATGCGGGAACCTCCGGGAGGCATGACGGCGCCCGCGGTCATGGCGATGGGCGCGGACTCCGAGACGAGTTCGCCGAGTGCAATGGTTCCATCGTGGCAACTGAGGCAGAGCTTGGACGAGCCCGTGGGCTGGCCCGGCTTCGCGGTGATGGTCGGACTGTCGTATGGGAGATAGAAGGCGGGCGAATCGCGCCGGTTCCAGAGCGGCGCCACCGCGCGCGCCCCGTGGGGCGTGTGGCAGAAGATGCAGATGCGCTCCTCGGAGATTGCGCGGATGTTGCCGGGCCCGGTGACGGAGAGATTGTGCGGGGAATCCACGATGCTTTGCGCGTTCAACGAAACTGCCTGCATCAGCAGGAACGCGAGGGCCATGGCGGGGAGGGACGCGATTTTCACGGCGTCGCCTCCGGGGTGGCGGGCGCGGGATAGCCGGATTCGATGGGCGAGAGGAGGCGGAAGACCTGCACGCGGCTGTTGTAGCTGTCCGCGACGAAGAGCAGGCCGCGATCGCGATCCATGGCGATACCGGCAGGGAGCCAGAACTGGCCCGGATCGGATCCGGCTCCGCCAATGGTCAACAAGAGATCGCCGGAGGGGGAGAAGAAGATCAGCGAGTCGTAGAGGCCCTCGATGGCGACATGGACATTGTCGTCGATCGCGGCGACACCTTTGGGCCTGGCAAAGTCCCCCTGCGAGTTGCCGGCTGCGCCGAAGGTGGCCAGGGGCTCTCCCTTGGGTGTCAGCTTTTGGATGCGAAAGTTCATGCTGTCCGACACGAGGAGGTTGCCGTGGGTGTCGAGGGCGACGTGGGTGGGGAAATTGAACTGGCCGGGCGCGTCGCCGTTTGAGCCGATGCGCCGAACGAGCGTGCCGTCGGCACTGAGCACGAGGACGGCATGGGCGATGACATCGGCGACGAAGATGTCGCCTGTCCGCGCGTTGACCGCGAGGCCGCCCGGCCTTTGCAGGAGATCGGCACCCGCGAGCGGCCCAAGGCTGCGGCCACTGCGATCGAATCGCTCGATGGATCGGCGCCGCGAGTCGGAGACGAGCAGGGAACCGTCTAGGGCGACGGCGACGCCGACGGGCGAGGTGAGGCCCCCGGGGATGTCCCGCCCGAGCACCCGGTACTTGCGGAGGGCGGAGTCGTAGAAGTGAACGCACCCCGCGCCGGGATCGGTGACGAGGAGACCGCCCTCGGGATGCATGGCGATCGAGAAGGGACGCACCATGCGGGTGTCGTCGCCGCCCGCGGCGAAGCGGACGATGCGCCCGAAGAGACCGCCGGTTTCGAAGAGGTCCTTGTGGTGTTGGATGGAAGTCACGTACTGCACCCGGGGTGTTTCCGGCGGAGGGGGCCAGATTGGCGCGCCGCTGGCGACCTTGTAGGGATCGCGCGTCGTCCCCGAGCAGGAGACGAGAAGCAGGGCCGCGAAGAGGAGGGCGCGGGTTCTCATCGTTGGATGCCGGTGTAGGTGCGCCTGCCGAAGTGGTACTTCATGCCGAGGAAGAACTGCATGCGATCATGATCGTTGCTGGGGGCGTCGTATTGCTCAAATCGCGCGCCGGTCTCGAGGGTGATGCGGCGCCACTGGTAACCGATGCGGCCGATGAGGCCCCTGGTCGTTCGCTCGGTGCGGCCGGTGTCGTCCATGATGTTGCCTTCGAGCCGCCAGTACCCGGTCCGGGCGAAGGAACCATCGAGATGGGCGCTGGCGAAGAGATGGTCGTCCTTGTCGTCCTCCTCGGTTGCAAGGTCGTCATTGTACCATGTTTGTATGGAACCGAGGTTCCAGCCGAGACGGATCTCGCGGCCGAGATCGTGGTAGCCCTCGAGTTGGTTGAGCCAGCGGTCGTAGCCGCCGAGGTCGTCATCGTACATTTCGTACTCGGTCGTGAAGGCGAACTGGCGCCAACCCTGTCGGAGTCCAACGGTGTCGTCGGTGTATTCCACGACGTTCAGGTCTCCCGGTACATCGACATTCCTTGCGCGAAAAGTGTGCCGCCGTCCGTAGAGGGAGAGATCTTTCACGAAACGGCTGAAGTCGTGGCGAACGGAAAAGGCTTCGTCGTCGGCGAGATAGGACTGGTCGCCCTGGGCATCGATGCTATAGTTGACGAGGACCGCGGTGCCGTCGGGCAGGAGGCCACCCGGGAGCGCGCGCAATCCGACCCGCGCACCCTGGAGAACCACTTCGTAGTCGAAGCCTTCCTGGTAAACGATCTGGCTGCTCGTGTCGGTGACAAGGATGGTGGAGGCGATGACGTCGGTTTCCTGGAGGAAGGTCGCGACGGCGGTGCGGATGACCAGGGGCTCGTCGATGATGGGGACGATGCCCGTCATTCCCGAGCGTTGGATCTGGTCGAGGGTGCGCGAGTAGCCGGCACTGAGGACACCGGCCCCCGTGAGCTTGCGATAGTCGAGGCGCCCCGTCGGTCCGTAGCGGTCCTCGGTGAAGGTCTCGTAGTCGGTGTGGATGGCATGAAGGTCGAGGTGATAGGAGAGGCTCTCGAAGAGATCGCCATCAAAGCCGGCTTCGCCGCGATAACTGTCGACGGTGCGGATGTCGTACTCGTTTCGGCGGGCGCTGGCCCTGATGTACGGGCGGGCCACGCGCGAGGCGTTGTAGCGCAGGAGTTCCTCGAGATACCAACTGCGCAGGTCCTGGATTCCCTCGCGGCCGTCGCGGTCCTGGTAGCGAAAGGTGGATCGCAGGGCCAGTTGCTCGCGGGGATCGATGGCGATCCTGTTGGTGATGTTGAGATCGTTGGAGAGGCTCTCTGTCCGGCGGGTGGATTCACCGGTGTTTGTGCGGGAGGTGAAGTCCCTCTCGAAGTCTTCGAGGCGGTAACGGATGTCGGTGCGAATCCGGCGGCCGATGTCATGGCGGAGGTTGTAGATGAGGGCGTCGCTGGTGGAGGTGCCCCGGCTCCGAAAGCCAAAGTCCTCGGTGTCGGTGTGGATGACGGTGGCGTCGGTGCCGAGGTTTGCGGTTCGCCAGCGCGCGGTGGCGCTGTAGGAGTCGGTCTCGGTGCGGTAGCGGTCGACGAAGAGGCCCATCAGGATGCGCTCGTCGCGGCTGGCGGAGACGGTGCCCGAGGCGGCGTACTCCTTGAGGATATCCATCCGGAAGTTGTAGCCGATGAGCGTGTCATTGTCCGAGCTGGTGGAGGTGCCATCCTGCGGGTTGCTGTATTCGAGGTTTTCCTGCGCAAGGCCGAGGCGGAGGGAACCGCTGTAATCGATGAATCGGGGATGGTAGCCGTAGCCCCTGATCCGGCCGAGCAGATACTCCTGGAAGTAATTGTTCGTGGTGCGTGTCTCGCCCGAGCCGTTGCCGCCGAGGGTCTCGCCGAAGTAGTTGTATTCGGCGCCCATCTCCGCCTCGACTTCCGTCACGGCGAGCGTGTGCACGGGATACTCGCGATGATAACGGTCAGCCTGTGCCATGGCTGCATCCTGTTGGGCGGAAAGACACAGGGCCAGAAGGAGGAGGGAGGGCAGCGATCTCGACTGCATAGGCCGGCTCTCGTGTTCTCATCGCCGCCACGACTATCCTTGAACGTCCGGTGCGTGCTCCTGCGCGACCTCCGCGTCCAACTTGAGGGCGCGCTCGCGAAGCTCGTCGCTGCCCGGGACATCCTTGAGTTCGGCGAGGATCCGGAGGGCCTCTTCCGGTTGGCGCAACTCCACGAGGATCCGGGCCAACTCGAGCCGATCCGTGGGCGAGAGGGACGCCTTCTTCGAGGCGGAACGGTAGTAGGGGAGCGCGCGCTCCCAGAGACCGCGCTCGGCGAGCCGGCGGCCCATCTGAAGCTCGGGATTCGATGGCGGAGCCGCGGTGCGGAGCGCCTCGCGGCCGTGCAGTTCCCTTACAAGGTCCTGCTGGATGGATTGAAGCAGTCCCGGATTGTAGCCCGGGTGAAAACCCAGCAAGCGGTCGTCTTTTCCCACGACGGCAACGGACGGCGTGGCAATGATGCGATAGCCAAGGTAGAAGGAGTCATCGACGTCCTTGTGGAGCTTCCATCGCTCCGGCCATGCGGTCCGGTCATACGGCTCCGTGATGTGGTTGCGCGTGTGGACGACGAGCACCTCTGCCTTGGCCAGCAGGTCGGGTTGCCTTTCCTCCCACACGCGGAGTTCTTCCAGCAGGACGGGAGAGTAGGAGTCCAGTTTCTTGATGAAGAGCATGATGACGGGCGCGGAAGGCATTTCCGCCGGTGGATCGCCGGCGAGGAGTTCGCGCACTTTGATGGCAAGGGGGGCGGGATCACCCGGCTTGAGCCCTTGGCGGGGCGTGGCGACGGGTTCGGGAGTTGCCGTCGGCGTGGCCGATGGGACCTCCTCGCCGTGGAGGAAGCCCGCTCCCCCTGCCATGAGGAGACAAAACAAGAGGGCGGCGGACGCGAGGAGGGAGCGGCTCATTGGCCGGTGGTTTCCGGTGTGACGCGGTCGTAACCGTAGGGGACATGGCATCCCGTCTCGCATGATCCGCCGGTCTCGGTTTTGGTGAACCTGACCTGCATCATCCACCGGCCAAAGGGTACCTCGCTGCGGATGTGGTGACGCTGGACGGAGGCGTGCTCTGCGTGACAGGCGCGGCAGGTGCGGCCCTTCTCGCGGTTCACGTGAAGGAAGTGGAGGTTTTGCTCGCCGTTGCGGAAGCCCGTTGTCCGTGAGACTTGATCCTTCACGAGCGTGCGGTCGTGGCATTCAAAGCAGAAGTCGTAGGCGCCTTCCTTGAACGGCGCATAGAACTCGCGCGGGAAGGGCTTCATGAGGATGCTTGCGACGTCTGAACCATGCGCCTGGTGACAGGCCACGCAGTTTTGCTCGCGAATGGGGCCGTGCATGTAGGTGGAAGACGCCAACTCCGCCCCGACGTTGTTGATGCTTCTGCTCTCGCGGTGAATCTCCTCGCTGTGGCAGGTGAGGCAGAGTTCCTGGGTCGCGGTGCTGAGGAGGCCCTGTTGGCTTGAGGCATGGGGCGCATGGCATTCGCGGCATCCCTTCCCCTCGGTCATGGGTGCGTGGGGAAAGGCCGCCTGCAAGGCGGTGTCGATGAAGCCGCCATGGCAATTCTTGCAAAGATCGGATCCATCGCTCGGCAGGAAGAATTGCGTGGATCCGCCGTGAGGATCGTGACACCCGGAGCAGGTCTCCTCGACGGGCTCGTGGACGACGACGGCGTTGGCCATGGCCACCTCGACGTCCACGTGGCAGCCAAGGCAGAGGTCGCGGCGGGGCTCGACCAGCAAGCCGGCATGGTCGGCTTGATGAGGCGTGTGGCAGACGAGACATTCACCCATGGCGACGGGGCCATGGAGGTGCTGGCGGTTTTCCGTCACGCTGTCGTGGCAGAGATTACACGAGCCGGATCCGAGGCCGCCCTTGACGAAGAGGCGGTTGTCGCCGCCGTGGGGATTGTGGCAAAGTGTACAGTCCGCCTGGAAGGGACCGTGCACGACCGGCTTTTCGGGCTCGGCGTCGTGACAGGTCTTGCAGAGGCCCGGTCCGATTTCCGACGCGCGGAATTCGTGCTTGTTCCCGACCGGGATGTGGCATGGCTCGCACTGGTTGAGGTTCAGCGGGCCATGGAGGAACGATGCCTGGGGCAGGTCGCCGTGGCAGTCGGCGGTGACGCACGAGGGCCCGAGGACAATGTCACGCGACGCGGCATTCACCTGTGTGGACAACACCACAAGGGAGGCGAGGGCCAACAGTCGGGCGGAGGCGAGCAGGTGCATGGTCATCGGAGTGCCACTCCTTCTGGTGTCAGTGCAGGACGTTGAAGAGTTCGGTTTGGATCGCGAGAATGATGAGCGAGATGCCGGTGAGGAAGGCGGTGATGCCGAGGACGACACCGAGGACCTTCCAGCGCAGGGCCATCGGGGGAACGATCTCGCCTTCGAGCGCGTTGGCCTCGACGAGGCGCTCGTACAGCTCGGGGCGCTCCTCCCTGAGTTCCTCCTCGGAAATCTGCCCCGTCCACATGGTCATATCGATGGGGAACTTCTCGGGGCGCAGGTGCGTGTTGAAGAAGTGCACGAGGAAGATGACGGAGGCGGCCAGCAGGGCCTCGATGCTGTGGACGACCATCGCGACGTTGAGAATCCACCCGGGGAGCCATGTCGTGAAGAAGGTCGGCATCCAGAGGAGCAGGCCCGTGCCGCCGATGATGATGACGCCCCAGATCTCGCCCCAGTAGTCGAATTTTTCAAAGTAGGTCCAGCGCCCGAAGCGCGGTCGCGGCCCAAGGCGGAAGAACCATCGGACCATGGCGAAGAAATCCCACAGGTCCTTGAACGTCAGGAGCATCGAGTCGGGGCCGACGATGTAGCGAAGGCGGGGCTTGGGACACTTGTTCACGAAGAAGTGAATGAGGTGAACGAGGTGGATGGTGACGTAGACAAAGGTCAGGATGGCAAAGAAGCGGTGCAGCGCACCCATCATGGCGATGCCGCCGAAGGCCGCCGTCAGGTTGTGTGCCCATTCGGTGTAGCTATACTTCAGTGGAAAGCCCGTGGCGACGAGTCCGAGGAAACTGATGACGATGAGGCCGTGGGTGAGGCGATGGAGGAGGCTGAATCGCTTGACCATGCGGGGGGCGCGCGCGCGATGCCATGGACGATGGGTGCTGAAGCGCTCGAGCAGGGTGCGCTGGAACCACAGGAGCGAGTGGGGGATGAACACGAGCAGCACGGAGCAGAGCAGGATTGTCATGCCCCAAAAAGTGAAAAACACCGCCGGGTGCGTGTTGGGATCCGTGTAGTCGACGTGGGCGATGTAGGAGACGAAGTTCTCGTTCGCCCCCGGATGACAGGTGCCGCAGGTCTCGACGAGGTTGTGGGGTGCCACGCGGGAATCGGGATGGCTGGCGGGGAGGATGTCGTGGGCGCCATGACAACTTGAGCAGACGGCAACCTTTCCATGGCCTAGCTGCTGGGCCTTGCCGTGGTAGCTGCGCAGGTAGGAGCCGCCGAGTTCCAGATGACAGTGGGAACATTCGGCGACGACGTCGGAGAGGAACGCCTGTCCGACTTGTTTGACGCCGTGGCTATGGTGGCAACTGGTGCAAGTGGCGGCGTTCTCGACGCCGGCGGCGACGTTTTGACCGTGCACGCTCTTGACGTAGATGTCGACGATTCCCTGGTGGCATGAACCACAAGTCTGGGCGACATTGGAGGTGTGCAGGGGGCTGTCGCGATTGTCGACGGGCAGCATCGCATGGGCGCCGTGACAATCGGTGCAAAGGGGGCCCTGCACGAGGCCGCGGCGGAAGATGGCATCGCCGTGGATGCTGTCGTGAAAGGTCTGGGCGGGATCGAAGCCGTGCTCGCCAACCTGGGAGTGGCAGGCGGAACAGCGCTCGATCATCTCGACGACGTAGCCGAACTCCTTGCGATCCCCGATTCCGCGGGTGGTGTGGGCGCTGCCGTGGCAGTCGATGCAGGCGGGGGCGCCGGGAGTTGAAGGGTCGTGCAGGCCGGTCGCGAGTTGGTGCTTCTCGCCGGCATGGCATTCCCCGCACCCAATGGTGGCAACCGATTGAGGATGGGGGAGCGACTGGATGCCGGGATGGCATTCCTCGCAGGAGAGCATGCCATGGGCGGAGCGCTTCATGTTGTCCGTGCTGACGAAGAGGCCCTCGACGTCGCCTGCCTCGCGAAGGACATGGGCCCCGTCCCGGGGTGCGCGCACCATGGCGGCCAGTGCGGCGGGCGTGCGCTCCTTGATCCATGTTTCGCCGTGGCATCGCTGACAGCGGTCGTTGGGGTCTTGGGCCTGGGCGAGGGTGTTGAGCAGCGCGAAGGCGCCCAGCAACAGCCATGCAAGGGAGCAGGGTCTAGTACATGCGATGCGGGTCATGACAAGCCACGCAGTCGTTGAAGTTGGGAACGTCGTGGTACTCGGGGGATCCGGGAACGGCTTCGGCATGACATCCAATGCAGACATCCGCCACGGCGGCGTGGAGCAGGTGATCGTATGTCGAGTCGTGGGGGACATGACAGGGTACGCAGGTACCGAGGTTGATGGGGCCGTGGTCCCACCCCTCTTCCCTGCGTTGATCGAGATGGCATCGGTCGCAAAGGGTGGCGTCGCGCGCCATGTCGTCCATTCCCCGGGTGTTGTCGTGGCACTCCGAGCATTTCCTTTCGGCATACGGTTGATGGACGGAAACGACCACGCGGGGCGCGGGGAACTGGCGCTCGGGGTCGGTGATGCCCCTGAGGCCCCGTGCGAACGGCGAGAGGGTGCGCTGGTTGGATTGCGACTGGCGGTCCCCAGGCACTTCGAAGCCGGGAGGAGGCGGAACGCCGTCGAAGAGGAAGTTCATGACGCGAAAGCGGGCGGCGGGAGAGCATGCAACGACAAGGAGGCAGAGACTGACCGCCCCTGCCGTGCAGACCACCTGTCGCGTCCCGCCGCCTTTGTTCATTGCGGTGCATCCGTGTCCCTTGCGATGGCGAAGAAGTTCACGAAGTTCCAACCCTGCTGGTTGACGACGATGGCGAGGCTCTCGGGATCAAAGCCCGGCATGAGCCTCTCCTTGAGCCATGGAGTCGACGGCCACGGCATCACGCGAACGCCCGCGGGGAGGTCGAGGTTTCCGCCCTCGGGCCCCGGTGCGCCGAAGAACAGGAGCAGCCGTCCCTGGTCGTCGAAGACCTGGACGTTGGCGAAGCGCGAGTCGGCGACGTAGAGGCGACCTTGTGAGTCGACCGACATGCCTTTGGGCCAGGCGAACCGGCCGAGGGATGTTCCGGGGCCACCGATCACGTCGATGGGTTCCCCCGCGAGAGTGACCTTTTGGACGCGGAAGTTTCCGGTGTCGGTCACGAAGAGATGCCCCTGACCGTCGAGCGCCAGGTGGGTGGGGATGAAGTATTCGCCGGGGGCGGTGCCCAGCTTGCCGAATCGGCGGATGAAGGATCCGTCGTGGCGGCTCCAGACTTCGATGAGGTGATTGTCGGACCCGCAGACGAAGAGTTCGTCTCCCTCGACGGCGACATCGACGGGTTGTATCTCGGCGGGACGCCCCCAGGCGGCGAAGTAGGACTCGTCGGGGTTGTAGACGAGGACGGCTTTGCGGACCTTGTCGGCGACGTACAGGCGGCCCTCGTCGTCAAAATCGAGGTTGTTGGGTTGGAGGATCTTGCCGATTCCGCGATCGCCGGCCAGGCGATGGGCCCTGCCCGTGACGAGATCGTAGATGATGATGGTGTTAAAGACGGTATCGCAAACGTAGAGACGGTTTTCCCGCAAGAGGGCATTGATGGGCTTGGCCATCGGGTAGGTGGTGGGTTCGGGGCCGAGGATGAACTCGGCAAAGGCGCTGCGGCTGCGGGGGAGGTCGTCGGTCGAGGAGATGGAGCCGAGGTACTGGACGCGGGGCTTGGCGGGGGGGAGGGGGAAGATCACGAGGGGACCGGGCGGTTCGACCTTGCGCGAGGCGCATCCCGACACGGCCAGCGCGACGACCACGGCGAGGAAACAGGTCCAGCGCCGGCAGTTCGCTTTCGTCAGCGAGGTGGAAATCTCCATCTGGAGCCCCCCTTCAGGAGTCGCGCTTTCGGGTCTCCTCCAATGAAAGGATCATGCCCGAACCGCCAAGGCGGGGCATGTTGGGGCGGTGGAAGTTAAGAAGGAGGTGCGGGAGAACCGGCAATGGCTTGTGAGGATGGAAATGTGACGAAACCACGCCCCAAACGGGGGTTTCGGAAGGGTTTGGGGGCGAGGAGATGGCGGACGTCATCGCTGACGCGTCGAGGCGACTCAAGACTCGAAGGCGCGCGGAGGGAAGCGTGGTGCCGGGCGTGACTTGCGTGTCACACCTTGATCGCGGGAAGCATGGCGAGAGGCAAAACGAAGGGGGACCGCAAGGCTGCGATCCCCCAAACCCTCGTAATCGTGCTTTGCGGAGGGATTACTTGTCGTGACAGGTGAGGCACAGTTGGCTGCCGGATTGCGTGATGATGAGAAGGTTATCGTCCACGGCGGCGGCGGCACCGCCATTGTGGACATCGTGACAGGAGCTGCACTCGAGGCTGCTGCTGCTCAGCATGTCTCTTTCGATGGTCGATCCGAGGCCGGAGGGGGTGGAACTGGGCGGAAAGAGTTCCCCGTCGATGTCGGCAAGGGAATCGGTGTAGGGAAAGGAGACGGGATGGTCGTTTGCAAGGCCGTCCGCCCCGATGGCGAGGGAGCCGCCGAGGAAGATGACGCCCTGGTTCCCGCCATAGGAATCGACGGCCACGGTGCCATCGTGACAGGAGAGGCACAGTCGCGAGACGCCCGAGGGTTGGGTGGTCACGGCATCCATGCTGGGACTGTTGTACAGGGTGTACGTCTTGGTGGTGACATCGTGATTCCAAAGGGGCGCATCGACAACGGTCATGTCGGCGTTGTGGGCCGTGTGGCAGAAAATGCAGATCTGCCCGCCTTCGTGAATGCCCGAGAAATCATGGGCCGAACCCGTGATTCCGGAAAAGGAGGGCGACTGGATTCCCGCCAGCATGCCGGCCATGAGACACGCGGTGAGGAGCGGGTGTTGCCTGCGGGAGAGGAGGGCGTTGAATGCCATGGACCAATCTCCTGGTCGGTGTCTCTTGGTTGGGGAACCTAGGGCTTGATGAGACCCGTGACGACGTCTCGCAGTTCCTGTCCGTCAAACTCCCGGGGCAGAAAGTAGTTAATGCCTGCGGAGACAATTTTCATACCAAACTCGTGGGTGGGCTCGCAGGTGACGACGACGAGGGGAGCGCGCAGGTGAGCGTACTTGATGTCGCGCAGCACGCCGACCCCCCAGTCCAGGTCCGTTCCCACGTCGAGGAGAACCACTCCGGGTTTGACGGCCGAGGTCCTCCAGAACTGGGTGCCCTTGAGTTGTTTGCGATGGATGATGCGGACCGGGGGCCCCTCCTCCCTGAGCGCCGTCTGGATGCGCTCGCACAGTTCCTCGTCGTCGCTCACGACCCAAAGGCTCTCCTCGCGCTGACTCTCCTTCATGTCTGGCCTCCGCCAGGAGCCCAATCCCCTCTTAGTTGATGAAAATGACCGACGTCGTTTCCGGGATGGGTTGAACGGGACCACGCAGGTCGATGTTGGGATAATCCTGTATGATGGTCCTGCCGTGGACTCCGTAGTAGGAGCGTTGCAACAACTGAACCGCGTAGGAGGTGTTGTGGATGCCGCGGCTGCCGTCCTTCGCCACGAAGTTGAAGTTATAGAGGGCCCGCTTCTGCTGCTCGTTCATGGCGTTGAACCCGGCCGTGGTCACGTTGATGTAGCCTTCCGCCGACAATGAGGTGCCCGGCATGGTGCTCAGGATTCCGGAGCGGAGGATCGCGATCAGCCCGTCCACCTCTGTCTGGACGCCCTGGACCAGGCCGTTGCCGTCGTAGTCGCCGCCGGCGGTGCGATCATAGGTCTCAAGCCCGGCGTGGCAGGTGGCGCAGGCATTGGTGGCGTTGATCGCGTTCGCCGCGTTGTCGCGCATCGAGAACGTGTGCAGGCCGACCATGGGCGGCTTCAGCGGGTCGGGGCCGCTCACGCCATCGGCCATGTGGCAGTGCGCGCAGGAGTCGGGGACCACGATGCCGTGGGTGTTTTCGATGACGAATGGAAGGTCGAAGGCAACGCCTCCCGCGCCCATCAGCATGTCGCCCTGGGTGCCATAGTGGGCGCCGCGAGAGTTTGCGAGGGCGGTCGATTCGGGATCGGCGATGCGTGAGTTGTGGCACCGGACGCAGATGCCGCCCGTTCCCGAGTTGTAGAGTTGATTGCCGACGGGGATGATGAAGTCGCCCGCGACGCGTAGCTGGTGCGGTTCGTCGGAATAGTGCGGGTCATGGCAGGTCGAGCAGGTGATGTCGTGGTATTCGTTTGGCGGCTTCTGCGGGATGGGCTGGTTCCTCACTTGGGCGGCGACGAAGCCTTCGCCCGTGTGGCACGCGCGGCAGGTGTCGTTGGCCGCGACGCTTCCCTGGCTTGCATCCGAAGTGATCGGGTGCGTCGACTGGCTCCACTGGTGGAAGCCCTGCATGAACTCGGGCGTGGAGTCGTGGCACTGGCGGCATTGCTTGGTGCCCAGGTTGGCGCCGTCGATGCCCTTGTCGTGGGAGGTGAGGTTGGGGGGATGCTGCGAGCCCGCGCCGTGGCAGCTTTCGCACTGGACGGAAGCGCGGTTGCGAAGGGCACCCGGCAGCACCATGAAGTTTTGGTTTCCATTGGCGACGGCGTCCTGGATGAGCGCCGGGATGGTGGCGATGTCGAAGCCGAGCTGCGTGGCGACATCGTCGAATCCCATGTTGTTGGCCAGTGGGTCCTGGTTGAATCCGACGGTATGGTATTCAAGCCAGCCGAGGTTGTAGTCCGCGCCACGCTCGCCATTCAGGTGGCTTTGGAACACGTTTGCGTGGTTGGACTGGAGCCACTCGTCGAGGACGTTGAGGTCCGGGTTGCCATTGTTTCCGCCGTGGCAGAAGCCGGTGCCGCACTGGGGTGC
>CAYTRP010000031.1:0-15071 GCA_964440195.1 uncultured Candidatus Sumerlaeota bacterium | reverse complement strand
ATCGACGAGGTGGACTCGATCCTCATCGACGAGGCGCGCACCCCGCTCATCATCGCGGGCCCCGTGGATCGCTCGAACAAGCAGTACGAGGAACTCCTCCCCAAGGTGCGCGAACTCGTCGGCAAGCAGACGATGCTCGTGAACGGCTTCGCCAAGGAGGCCAGCGACCGCCTTGAAAAGGACCCCACGGACTGGGAGGGCGGCCTCAAGCTCCTGCTGTGCTACAAGGGAATGCCCAAGCACAACAAGTACATGAAGCTGCGCGAGGAGCCCCGCTTCCAAAAGCTGCAAGACAAGGTCGAGGCGGAACTCATGATGCAAAAGCGCGTCGTGCAACTCGAGGAGGAACTGTACTTCGTCGTCGACGAGCGCAACCGCCAGCTCCACCTCACCGAGAAGGGGCGCGTCGAGCTCTCGCCGGAGAATCCCGAATACTGGGTGCTGACCGACCTCGTGGACGAGTTTTCCAAGATCGAGATGATGGGCAAGATGTCCGACGAGGAAAAGGAGCGCAGGAAGCTCGAAGTCCGGGGGACCTACGACGAGCGCGCCGAGGCGCTGCACACGATCCAGCAACTCGTGCACGCCTATGTGCTCAAGCGCCGCGACGTGGACTACGTCGTCGAGGACGGGAAGGTCGTCATTGTCGACGAGAACACGGGCCGCAAGATGACCGGTCGCCGGTGGAGCGACGGGTTGCACGGCGCCGTCGAGGCCAAGGAGAACGTCAAGATCGAGAAGGAAACCCAGACCCTGGCCACCATCACCATCCAGAACTATTTCCGCCTCTACGCCAAGCTCTCCGGCATGACCGGCACCGCCGAGACCGAGGCCTCCGAGTTCATGCATACCTACAAGATGGACGTCATCGTGGTCCCGCCGAACGTGCCCACCAAGCGCGCGGACCTCAACGACGTCGTCTACCGCACCAAGCGCGAGAAGTACGCCGCCGTCATCGACGAGATCGAGCGCCTGCACAAGCTCAAGCTCCCCATCCTGGTCGGGACCACGAGCGTGGCGAACTCGGAAACCGTGTCGCGCATGCTCAAGTCGCGCAAGCTCACCCACAACGTCCTCAACGCCAAGAACCACGCCAAGGAGGCCGAGATCGTCGCGGAGGCCGGCCTGGAGGGCGCCATCACCATCGCGACGAACATGGCGGGCCGTGGCACGGACATCAAGCTTGGGCCGGGCGTGCGCGACGACCGCAAGGACGAGGATGGCGACCTGATCCCCGGCGGCCTCCAGATCATCGGAACCGAGCGCCACGAGTCGCGGCGCATCGACCGCCAGTTGCGCGGGCGCGCCGGCCGGCAGGGAGACCCCGGCACCAGCCGCTTCTTCGTGTCCCTCGAGGACGACCTCATGCTCTGGTTCGGCAGCGACCGCATTTCCACGTGGATGGGGCGCCTGGGCATGCAGGAGGGGGAGCCCATCACGCATCCGCTCGTGACGCGCGCGATCGGCAACGCCCAGAAGAAGATCGAGGGAATCAACCACGAGCGCCGCAAGCGCACCCTCGAGTACGACGACGTGATGAACAAGCAACGCGAGACGATCTACAAGCTCCGCCGCGAGATCCTCCTCGAGGACAACCTGCGGGACGTCCTTCTCGACGTCTTCGCGGACGCCCTCGAGGGCGAGTTCCGCGAGACCTACGGCGACGCCGACGACCCGAGCCAGTGGGAAACCGAGGGTTTCTTCGCCTGGATCGGCAGCGTGCTGCTCACCAGCGATGTCGAGGAGGCGCGCGCCGCGCGTTACTTCGAGTTCGACAAGCTCCTGCATGCTTCAATGGCCTTCGTCGTCGACGCCTACGACGCCAAGCATGCGGCCCTTGGCGACGAGATGACCAACCGCCTGGGGCGCTTCATCGCGCTGCAGACGATCACCTCGGAATGGCAGGATCACCTCCTTGCCATCGACAGCCTGCGCGAGGACATCGGCCTGCGCAGCTACGGCCAGCGCGAACCCCTCGTCGAGTTCACCAAGGACGCGACGAAGCTCTTCAGCGACATGCTCCTCAGCGTGCACAAGGACATCTTCGAGCGGTTCTTCCGCACGCAGATCGTCACCCCCGAGGAGGAGGCGCGCCGGCGCGCCGAGGCGCAAAAGCTCGCGCAGGCAAAGTACAGCAAGCCGCAGGAAGCCCCCGCCCCCGTGCCCGGCCACGCGCCCGAGGAGGAGCCGGCGGACGACCAGAAGGGAAGGCCGCACAGCGGGCTGGAACCCTATCGCCGCGACATGCCCAAGGTCGGCCGCAACGACCTGTGCCCGTGCGGCAGCGGCAAGAAGTTCAAGGACTGCCACGGCGCGCCCGCGCTTCGCGAAGGGCGCCAGCACACCGTGGGAACCGGCGGGGAGAAAGAGGAAGGATAAAGGATAAATGGGGCTGGGAGCTTATCAATGAATGGCAAGATTGATGAGCCCTCGCCCCTCCCCTTTCGCCACCATCAAACGACGACCGGGCCTGAAGGAGAATGCATGACATCCACCGCCGGGTTGCAGCACGCGGATTTCGTGGAACTCGAAGCAACCGGGGACGGGTTGTTCCGGGCGGGACAGGGCGGCGTGTCCCAGGTGCGCGCGCCGCGCGACCGCAAGGTGGCCTTCGTGGTCTTCGAGGACGGACGCGTGCTGTGTCATGTGCGTTCGTCGATGGGTTATCCGGCTTACTATCCACTCCACGACGCCCACTTCGACGGCCCCGCCGAGGCAGTCCTCATGGACCTCGACGGCACCAGCGTGCATAGCGAATCGTTCTGGATCTGGGTCATCGAGCAGGCCACCGCGCGGTTGCTCGGCAACCCGCGCTTTGAGCTGGAGGAGGCCGACACGTCCCATGTGTCGGGGCATTCGGTCTCGGAACACCTGCAATACTGCATCCAGAAGTACGCGCCGGGCGCCTCCGTCGAGGAAGCGCGGCGACATTATTTCGCCATCACGCATCACGAGCTTGCCGAGATCGTCGCGGGACGCGGCAAGGCCGACGCCTTCACCCCCGCCCCGGGCCTGCGGGAGTTCCTCCTAGAAATCAAGGGGCGCGGCATCAAGATCGGCCTGGTCACGTCGGGCCTGCACGAGAAGGCATGGCCCGAGATTCTGTCGGCGTTTCGCACGCTCAAGCTTGGCGATCCGCTCGAGTTCTACGACGCGATCATCACGGCCGGCTTTGCGCTGCGCCCCGGCCAGGCGGGGACGCTGGGCGAACTCGCGCCCAAGCCCCACCCTTGGCTCTACGCCGAGACGGCGCGCGTCGGGCTCGGCATCGCCCCCGAGCGTCGACACAGAGTCATCGGCTTCGAGGATTCCTCCGCGGGCGTCGTGTCCATCCGTCTCGCGGGATTTGCCGCTTGTGGCGTGGCGGGTGGCAACATCGAGGCCGCTGGCGTCGCGCCGCTGGTCATGCGCACGTTCGGTACGCTGACCGACGCGCTGCCGCTTGTGCTGGGAAAATGACAGGATGAGAAGAAGGTCAAGCCATGGCTAAAAATTTCACGCCGGTTTCCACGCTGGCCATCGTCGGGGTCGGGTTGCTTGGGGGGTCCGTGGCCCTGGCATCGCGTCGCCGGGAAATCGCCCGGCGCATCATTGCGGTGGGCCGCCCCGAGGGCTCGCAGCATGCCGCCGCTGGGGCCGGCATCGTGGACGAGGCGAGCAATGACCTGGCGGCGACCGTCTCCACGGCCGACATCGTCGTGCTGTGCACACCCGTCGAGCGCATCGTCACCGACCTGCCCGTGGTGATGGAGGCCGTGCGCGAGGGCACCCTTGTCACCGATGTGGGAAGCACCAAGGCCACGATCGTTGCGGCGGCGGACGTTCTCGCGTCGCGGGGATTCTTCGTCGGCAGCCATCCCATGGCGGGCTCCGAGAAGACCGGCTGGCGTCATGCCACGGCGAACCTGTTCGAGGGCGCGCCTGCCATCGTGACGCCGAGCGAGCGGACAAGTCCCGATGCCGCCGCGCGGTGCGCGGCGTTCTGGCGCGCATTGGGCGCGCGGCCCCAGTTCCTCGGCCCGACGCGCCACGACGAGTTGGTCGCGCTTGTCAGCCACGCCCCGCACTTCGTCGCCGTGGCCCTGGCGGAATCGCTGCGCCGCAGTGGCGAGGACCCGGAACTGCTCGCGCGCTTGTCGGGCCCCGGCCTGCGCGACACCACGCGCGTCGCCATGGGAAGTCCCGAGATGTGGCTCCCGATCGCGCGCCACAATGCCCGCGCGCTCGCCGATGCGCTCGACGCCAGCAGCAAGGTGCTTGGGGAACTCTCGCGCCTGCTGCGCGAGGAGAAGCACGATCGGTTCGCCGAGGTCGTCGAGGGCGCCCGGTCCCTGCGGCAACGCCTGCAGCGGGAGGGATGACGATGGCCGCCTCCGCGCCGCACTTCGATCACCTCGTCATCACCTGCGAGCATGGCGGCGAGGAGGTCCCCGCGGGCTACGAGGAGGCGATGCGCGGACGATTGGTGCTGGCGGATGGCCGCGTGGGATTTGATCGCGGGGCTCCCGACTTGGCGCGGCGGCTCTCCCGGCTGTTCCCCTGCACTTTTCACCTCAACCCGGCAAACCGCTTTCTTGTGGACATGAACCGCACGCCGTGGAACCGCGCGGAGTTGTTCCGCAGCGCCACCGCCGAACTCTCCGACGAGGAGAAGGACCGCATTCTTGCCCGCGTCTATCAGCCCTACCGCCTGGGCGTGGAACAATCCATCGCGTCGCTCATCGCCCGTGGCGGTCGCGTGCTGCACCTGTCGATCCACAGCTTCGTCTTCGAGTTGAACGGCAAGCAACGCCACACCGACATCGGCCTGCTCCACGATCCCGCGCGCGCCTCCGAGGCGGGGTTCTGCGAGGCATGGCGAGAGGAACTCCTGCGCCGCGATGGCGCGTTGCGCGTGGACATGAACGAACCCTACAGCGGCCTCGACGACGGCTTCACGCTGCACCTGCGACGCACGTGGACCGATGCGACCTATGCGGGAATCGAGCTGGAAATGAACCAGCGCCCCCTCGATACGGACATGAAGGAATGGGAGCGGCGCTGCACGCTCGTCGAATCTTCGCTGGCGGCGCTTCTCGGAGATGGAAATCGGGCTTGACGGGGGGCGATTCGGTGGATTAGTCCATCCCCCTAGTCCACCACGCGGGCGATGCCCCATGCCGACCTTCAACATCCACAAAGCCAAGACCCAATTCTCCAAGCTCATCCAGATGGTTGAGGCCGGGGAAGAGGTCATTATCGCACGCGACGGCGAGCCGGCGGCCAAGCTGGTGCCCTATGGCAATCCTCTCCTCGAGCCCCGCAAGCCGGGGGGACTCGAGGGAAAAATATGGTTCGCCCCGGATTACGACGAGGCAGACAAGGAAATAGAGGCGTTGTTCTACGAGGATGAAGCCGAGGATGTGCTCGGAGTAGCCGAACCAGAAGGCACCTACGAGAAGCGCCCTTGAGCTATCTGCTCGATACCAACGCGCTGCTTTGGTGGCTGGCGAAATCGCCACGTCTAAGTGGGAGAGCCGTGGACCTGATTGCCAACCGCGAGAATCTCATTTTCGTCAGCCCTGTCTCCGTCTGGGAAGTGGCAATCAAGTTGGCCGCAGGGAAGCTGGCCTTGGATGGAGATATTCTTTCTCTCATCAGGCAGAACGGATTCATCGAATTGGTCGTCTCCCACGAACACGCTTTCGCCGTGCGTGACCTCCCCCTCATCCACAAGGACCCCTTCGACCGCCTGCTCATTGCGCAGGCGCTCTCCGAGGGGCTCGCCATCGTCACCAGCGACGACGTCTTCCTGCGCTACGGCGTTCGCGTCGTCAGGACCTGACCCCGGTCGAAGGGTCAGCGATTGCGAAAGTCGGCGACGACGGGCATGTGGTCGCTGACGATCCCCATTTTCTCCGCCTCCAGCGGCGCGAAGACCTTCATGCTGCCATCGACCCAATCGGCGGCCATCGCGGGATTCGGCAGGATGTAATCAATGCGTCGCGACGGTTGCAGGCTTGAATGCGTCGGGATGTTGGCGTCCTCCAGGACATCGGCGAACAACGGCAGGCCGAGGCTCTCCGCCAACAGGCGGCGCAGCACCACGCCTCCCGGCGTCGAGTTCAGGTCGCCCACCGCCAGCAGGCGCGCGTCGGGGCGCTCGTTGAGGAAGCGCTGCGCCACGGACCGCACCAGCATCGCCTGGCCGAGGCGGTAGCCGTCGTCGCGCGCGCGCTGGCCCGCCTTGAAGTGAAGGTTGAAGAGCGTGAAGTGATAGTCCTCGGTCACGAACACGTCCACGGCCGAGAGGCGCGTGTTCACGTTGATCGACTGGGTATCCTGCACGCCATCGACGAACGCGCCCTCCACGGGCGTCACGGCCTGCGAGAAGTCGTATTGGATCCCCAGCGGCACGCGGCTCATGACGACGGTGTTCTGGTGCCAGGTCGGGCTCTCGACGCCGGCGATGAAGCGGTAGCCAAGCTCCGGGAACTCGGTCCCCGACAACCGGATGGCATACGCGACGCTCTCGAATTCCTGCAGCGCGACCACATCGGCATCGGCCAGGCGCAACACATCGGCGAAGAGAAGGACCTTCTCCTCCGAGGTGTTCGTCGGGTCGTTCTCTTCCTCGTTGTCGATGTTCGGGTCGTCGTGCTCGTCGGTAAAGTGGGCGACGTTCCACGTCATCACGCGAAAAGTGTCGGCGCCGTGGCCGACATAATCCCGCGGCTTGACCATGGCCTGCCGGAGATCGACCGGTGTGATGTCGCTTGGCAGGGCAAAGGTGGGCTGCGCCGAGGCCGCCTTCGCGACCGCTCCCGGGGATTCGCCCTTGCCGCAGGCGCCGATGGCCAGACACAAGAGACTCCCAAGCGCCACGCGTTGGAACAGGCGCAGGCAGTTTGTGGGCATCGGGGATTCTCCTGGTGGTTTGGCGGGGCGGGTCGATGTCGTGGGCGCCTCCACCCTTTCGCGCAAGACACTCATCATGGTCCAGCCGGGCGGCGCGGCAAGCGAAACACTGTTCGAAACCCGTGAGCTTCGTTTTGGCTACGTGCCGGGGCGGTGGGTGCTCGACGGCCTGGACTTCGCCCTGTCGCGCGGGGCGTTTCTCGGTGTCCTTGGGCCCAACGGCGCCGGCAAGAGCACCCTCCTGCATCTCCTCACGGGGTGGATGCGCCCGATTTCCGGCACCGTTCGCTTTCGCGGCCGAGAGGTCGCGCAATGGAATCGCCGCGCCTTTGCCCGCGAGGTCGCGGTCGTCCCCCAATCCGAGGAGCGCGTCTTCCCCTGCACGGCGGAGGAAGTCGTCCTGATGGGGCGTTATGCCCACCAACCGGTTCTGGCCGGTTTCGACGACGAGGAGGACCGCGCCATCGCGCGCCAGGTGCTCGAGCGCGTCGGCCTCTCGGGCTTTGAACACCGGCGCATGCACCAGCTCTCCGGCGGGGAGGCGCAGCGCGTCCTGCTCGCGCGGGCGCTCGCGCAGTGCCCAACCGTGCTTCTGCTCGACGAACCCACGGCGAACCTCGACCTGGGTTACCAGCGCGAGACTTTCCGCCTGCTCGAGGATCTCAACCGCCAGGGCCGGGGCATCACCGTCCTCGCCATCTCCCACGACATCAACCTTGCCGCGCTTTACTGCCGCAGGCTCGCGCTCCTGCACGGGGGCAGGCTCCTGGCCGAGGGAACGCCCGCCGAGCTGCTCACCGAGGAGCGTCTCTCCGCCGTCTATCGCACCGCCGTGCGCGTTCGCACGGACGAGGATGGCCAGCCGCACGTGAGCGTCGTGCGATGAGAAACCCGAATCCGCCGATGGGATGGGGCCGCGCCACGGGATTGTGGCTGGGATTTGCGGCTTGCCTCGCGGTGGTCATGCTCGGCGCCCCGATGGTGGGTTCCACGCGACTGAACTGGCCGGTGGTGTTCGATTGGTCCCAATGGTCGCTGCCTTCGGAGCAACGACCCGCGGACCTGCACGTGCTGATGTCCGCGCGCGTGCCGCGCATTCTCTTCGGAGCCGTCGCGGGCGCCGCCCTCGCGCTCGCGGGATGCGTCTACCAGGCGGTGCTGCGCAACGACCTCGCCGATCCCTACACGCTCGGAGTGTCGGGGGGCGCGTCGGTCGGCGCGCTGCTCGTCTTCCAACTGGCGCCCGTGACGCTCGCGGCGACCCTCGCGCCGCTGGCGGCCTTTGCCACGGCGGCCGTGGGCGTTGCCGTCATTCTTCTGCTGGCGCGCTCGCGCGGGCCGCGCACCTCCCCGGCCACGCTTATCCTGGCGGGCGTTACCCTCAACTTCCTTTTCGGCGCGTGCATCCTGACGATCCAGTACCTCGGCGATCCGCACCAGACGACGCTGATCCTTCGCTGGCTCATGGGCGGGCTCGACGGCGTGCGCGCGGGGGCCATCGGCTTCGTCGCGCTGATGGGCGCGGGCGGACTGGTGGTGCTGGTGTCCCTGGCGCGGTCGCTCAACCTGCTGTCCCTCGGAGAGGCCTCCGCGCATCACCTCGGCGTGCCGGTGGAGCGCACGCGCGTGTTGACCCTGGCGGTGGCCTCGGCCCTCGCGGCCAGCGTCGTCGCCTACGCGGGGCCGATCGGCTTCATCGGGTTGATGGTTCCCCACATGGTGCGGCGCATCGCGGGGGCGGACCACCGCGTGTTGCTCCCGGCGGCGGCGATGGGCGGCGCTGCCCTTCTCGTGGCCTGCGACACGATCGCGCGGACCGTCCTGTCGCCGGCGGAACTCCCCGTGGGAATCGTCACCGCGTTCGCGGGCGCGCCCTTCTTTCTGTGGCTGCTCCTGAGAAGACCAGCGGGATGACGGCTGCCACGGCGGGTGCGGCGCGCCCTCAGTCCTCGAAGAACTCCACGCGACCATCGTCCAGCGCGTAGTGCGCGCCGACAATGCGCAGGCGCCCCGCCAGGAGTGCTTCCACGATGATCGCCTCGGAAGCGCGCAGGCGATTGACGACGCGGCGGACGTTCTCGCGCACGGATGCATCGAGCAGTTCATCGCCCTCAAGCTCGCAGCCGCACGACTCGGAATGGCGCGCCTTCAGAACGGCGGGTATGATGGGCTCGACCATCTGGCCGAGGCTGCCCGGAAACATCGCGTTGTCCGTCACCACCGAGATGGCGGCGGCAACGGCGCCGCATCGTTGATGGCCCATCACGACAATCAACCGCACGCCGAGCACATGCACGGCGTACTCGATGCTGCCGAGGGCGACGGTGTCGACGGTGTTGCCGGCGTTGCGCACGATGAAGAGTTCGCCGAGGCCGCGGCCGAACAACAGCTCCGGCGGCACCCGGCTGTCCGAGCACGACACCAGCACCGCGAACGGCTGTTGCGCGCGCGCGATTTCCAGCCGCCGGTCGCGCCCGAGGGACGAATCGGGCACCGGCATGCGATCTTCAAGGAAGCGCTTGTTGCCTTCCTTGAGGAGCGCGAGGGCTTCGTCGGCACCGAGCATCGGCGATTCTCCTTTCAACGTGGGGACGACGCCTCATGCGGTGTTGGCCGCAACCCCACGGCAAGCGGATTTTGTGCACGCGTTTTTTCTTTGCGCACGGGGAGTGGCTTGTGCTGTCCCTCTCCCTCCGCACGATTCATTCATCGAGTCTGCTCCATGACCCACATCCATTTGAAGACCGAAATCCCGGGCCCCAACAGTCGCGCGATGCTCGAGAGGCGCGCCGCATCGGTGGCCTCCTGCATCGGGCGTTCCACGGACATTGTCGTGGAGCGCGCCGAGGGCGCGCTCGTGCATGACGTCGATGGCAACACGCTCATCGACATGGCTGGTGGCATCGGGATGTTGGCTGCGGGGCACTGCCCCGCCCCCGTCGTGAACGCCGTTACGCGGCAGGCCCACCAGTTGATCCACCCGTGCTTTCTCGTGGCGACGTACGAGCCCTACATCAACTTGTGCGAAATGCTGGCGGAAGTTACCCCGGGGGACTTCCCAAAGAAGTCCATCCTCGGCAATAGCGGCGCGGAAGCTGTGGAAAACGCGGTCAAGGTGGCGCGCTCCTACACGGGTCGACAAGCCATCGTCGTTTTCGAGGGCGCTTACCACGGGCGCACGCTGCTCACGCTTTCCATGACGAGCAAGTACGGGTTGTTCAAGAAGGGCTTCGGCCCCTTTGCCCCCGAGATCTATCGCCTGCCCGCGCCCAACGCGTATCGCCGCCCGGTGGGAATGTCCGCCGAGAACTATGTCGAATGGTGCATCCAGCAGCTCGACAACGCGATGATCTCGCACGTCGACCCAAGCGCGATAGCCGCCATCGTCATTGAACCCGTGCAGGGCGAGGCGGGTTTCATTCCCGTCCCCCCCGCCTTTCTGCGGCGCATCCGCGAGCTTTGCGACGAGCATGGCATTGTCATGATCGCCGACGAGATCCAGTGCGGCATGGGGCGCACGGGACGGATGTTCGCCATCGAGCACAGCAACATTGTCCCGGACCTGATCGTCAGCGCCAAGTCGCTGGGATCGGGAATGCCCATCAGCGCCGTCACGGGGCGGGCCGAGATTATGGACGCGCCGCACCCGGGCGCTGCCGGCGGGACCTATGGCGGTTCGCCCCTCGCCTGCGCGGCCGCGATCGAGACCATCAGGATCATTCGCCACCCGCGATTCCTGGCCGAGGTCACGCGCAAGGGCCGCCTCATCCGCGAGACGCTGGAGGACTGGCACGAGAAGTACGACCTCATCGGCAACGTGCGCGGCCTCGGGGCGATGATGCTCTTCGAGTTGGTGCTCGACCGCCACACCAAGAAGCCCACTCCGGCGGAGACCTTGGCGATCGTCCGCGAGGCCGTCTCGCGCGGGTTGCTCCTCATCCGCGCCGGCCTCCACGGCAATTGCATCCGGCTGCTGCCGCCGCTGGTGATCACCGACGAGCAGTTGCACGAGGCCCTCGGCGTCCTGGAGGATGCCGTTGCCTCCGTGCAGGCGCGCACCGCCCCCGTGATCGTACGCGCATGAGACTTTCGCTGGCGTTGGCCGCCACTCCACTTCTCCTCGCGGGATGCTCCTCCGTGACCACACCCGTCTCCTCCAACCCGGAATCCAAGCTCACCCAGGCCGTGGCCGCGTCGCCGCAGGTCCCCTGGATCGTCTTCACCGAACATGCCGAGGCGCGCGACATCGCGCAGGAAAACGGCCGCCTTGTGCACCTGCTCGACCAGGGCGCCACGTTCATGGGCGAGACCATCACGCACCCGGGCACGGACATCGACTGGGTCCGCACGATGGACTTTGGCCGCGAGGCCTTCGTCATCCGCGCCGCCGTGCACCGCATCCATCCCGGCAACCTCGTCGAGGGCAACATCCCCATCGGATCCGAGAAGGTGGATCGGTGGTGGGGCCTCCCGCTTGAATATGAACCCGGGGACCTCATGCCCGTCCCGGCGGAATGGGCCGGCGACGCGGATCGCGAACGCCCCTACCAACTGCGAGCCGACGCCCTCGACGCCCTCGTGCGCATGCTCCGGGCCGCGCGCGAGGACGGGGTCGAGATCCGCGTCGTCAGCGCCTATCGCTCCGGCTCCACCCAGAGGAACATCTTTCTGCGCAACATCACGCGCAGCGGGGCCGCCCAACGCTACAGCGCGCCCCCCGGCCATAGCGAGCATCAACTGGGAACATGCGTGGACCTGACCGACGCCGCGCGGCAGCATGACTTCAGCCGCACGTTCGACGAGCATCCCGAGGGGAAATGGCTGGAACAAAATGCGACCCGGTTCGGGTTTGTGCGTTCGTACCGCCCCGGGAATGTCGAGCAAACCGGCTATATCTCCGAGCCGTGGCACTGGCGCTACTGGGGCGAGGTGAGCAACGCCTCGAAGTAGAGCGGCGGAGCATCTGTGGTCCCGCGGAATTGATGCGCAAGATGCCCAAGCCATGAACAGGGCGACTGCCTGGTTTTGACTCGGGTGTGCGGTGTGTCGCCCGCAAGGGGCTCGGGTCGTGGTGCGCATTGTACCCCCGGTTTCGGCTTCGCCTCCACCGGGGGCCACACAACTGCCGCCCTTCGGGCTCGGTGATGGGTGTTCATCATAAACGCGTTGTTGGCGTCAGCCGGATTTTGAGTTGGTTCTGCGGTGGTCTGCCCTCTTTCGGGGCGACAGGACAATCTCGGCCCACTTGCCGCGTTTGCCTGCCATGCGCGTGTCCTCCTCGGGCTTGCCCCCCCACGCCAGCATCCCCCCCATGCCCACACGAAGAGTTGACCCGTGTGCGCGGGCTGGCCACGCTTGGGGAAGACTTGCAAACAACCTGACCTCCCGGAGGCTCGACCCATGCAATGGCGCACCCAACAGTACATCGACGGCCAGTGGTGCGACGCCTCGAACAAGGGGACGTGGGACGTCATCAATCCTTCGACGGAAAAGGTTGTCGCGACGGTTCCGTTCGGCAACGGCGATGACTGCCGCGCGGCGATCGCGGCGGCGGAGCGCGCGTTTCCCGCTTGGTCGGCGACCACGGCCTACGAGCGGGCAACGATCCTCTACAAGACCGCCGAGCTGATCCGCGCGCACATGGAGGAGCTGCACCTCGTCGATTCGCGCGAGTGCGGCAAGACGCTCGCCGACGCCAAGGGGGACCTGACCGCCGCGGCCGGCCTCTTCGAGTGGTACGCCGAGGAAGCCAAGCGGGGCTATGGCCGCACGGTCGCCTCGCGCAAGCCGGGCAAGCGCATCATGGTGCTTCATCAACCCATCGGTGTCGTCGGCGTCATCACGGCCTGGAACTTTCCGGCGTACAACCCTGCCCGCTCGTGGTCCGCGGCGCTCGCCGCCGGATGCACCGTCGTCGCCCGGCCCAGCGAATACACGCCCCTGACCGCGATGAACATGGTGCGTTTGCTGGAGGAAGCCGGGCTGCCGCCGGGGGTCCTCAACCTCGTCAGCGGCGAACCGGAGCCCATGGGCCAGGCGATGCTCGACGAACCGGCGTGCCGCAAGATCGCCTTCACCGGCAGCGTGCGCGTCGGCAAGCTGCTCATGGAGGGCGCCGCCCGCACGGTCACGCGCCTGTCCCTTGAACTCGGCGGCAACGCGCCGGTCCTCATCTTTCCCGACACGGACCTCAAGGCACTGGCGCCGACTGCCGTGGAGACCAAGTTCCGCTGCACGGGCCAGGTGTGCGTGTCGCCGCAGCGCTTCCTCGTGCACGAGAAGGTCCGCGATGAATTCATCGAGCGGATTTCCCCGGTCGTCGCGGCGCTGCGCGTGGGCTCAAGCACGGAGCCGGACACGCAGGTGGGACCGTTGATCAATGCACGCCAGCGCGAACGCGTCGAGCAACTGGTCGCGGCCTCCACCCGCGAGGGCGTGTCCCTCGTCTCGGGTGGCAAGCGCCCCGCGTCGCTTCCGAGTGGCTACTTCTACGAGCCCACGGTGCTCAGCAATGTCACGCCGGGGACGACGCCCTTCCGCGAGGAGATCTTCGGCCCGGTCATGCCGGTCGTCTCCTTCTCCGACGTGGACGAGGTGATCTCCCTGGCGAATCGCACGGAGTATGGCCTCGCGGCCTACGTGTGGACGAATGACCTCAAGACCGCCATGCGATGCGCCGAGCGGTTGGAGTTCGGCATAATCGGCATCAACGAGTGGCAGGCCTCGGCCATCGAGGCTCCTTTCCCCGGGTGGAAACAGAGCGGCCTCGGCCACGAATGCGGCAGCGAGGGGCTGCTCAACTACATGGAGCCCAAGCTGGTGGCGTTTGGCGGGATCTGAGGGCCCTGCCCGCTTATTCCGCCGGTGACGTCGCGGGCGGATTGCGGGACAACTCGTCGAGCAGGCGCACGAAGATCAGTTCCACCACGTAGCGCGAGGGCGAATTCTGGAACTCCGGCAGTTTGCCTCGCACCAACGCGACCGTTTGGGGCGACACATCCACGGCCGACAACGCGTCGAAGCTCCCGCTGATGTCCACGCTGCTGGAGTTCCCCTGGCTGTTCAGCACGGTGTCCATGGCGGTCGCCATACCGCGCAGCTTTTCCCACAAAGTGGCCATCTCCGGGTCCTGGGCTTCGGCCCCCGCGCGGATCGCGCGCAGCGACTCGAAGGAAATGTGGCCAAACTCGCGGAATCCCATCTGCTGCTCGCGGAACGCACCGACCGTGTCCTTCACCACGTTGGGCACTTCCGTCACCAGTCCCAGCACCTGCATGGCGGTGATGTTGGCCTGGCGGTCTTCCTCGGCGGCTTTCGCCAGCTCCGAGAAGAGGGACACGCCCATGAGCCGGTCATTGATGCGCGTGCGCACCGAGAGGTACCGGTTGAACCGCGCGGGATCGAGGGCCGTGCCCGTCGCCGGTTGCGTCCAGGGAAAGTCCTGGTCCATCTGCTGCATCTGGACGAATGCCTGCTCGTATCCCGCGGCAAAGCCCCTTAGCTTCGTGTAGCCATACCATCCAAGGCCCGCGACGAGACCGATCAGGAGCACGACAAAGATCAGGCAACCGATCAGCAACTTTTTCATGAGCGTGTCATTCCCCGGCGACTGGACTCCCACCCTCACCTTCTGTCTTGCGAAGCTGACCGCATTGGCCGGACAATCGCAAGGTCTGTTCGACGAGGAACGCACCGCATGCCCAAACGCCATCCTCTCCTGCTCGCCGGCGCCACGGCCCTGACTCTGGTGGTGGCTTCGCCCGCGCAGCAAAACGCCCCCACGGTTGCCAACGCCGACTACCTCGCCGTCCAGAGCCTCCCCCGCGTTCCCGATTCATTGGTGGTCCAGGTTCTTGCCGAGTATCCCCACGACCCCCGCGCCTTCACCCAAGGCCTGCTTCTCGATGGCGACGTCCTGCTGGAAAGCACCGGCCTCTACGGTCAGTCCCAACTACGCGAAGTGGACGTCGCCTCCGGCGTCGTCATGCGGTCCAAGCCGCTCCCCTCCAATCAATTTGGCGAAGGCCTCGCCCTGCACGACGGGCGTCTGTTCCAGCTCACCTGGCGGGAGGGTGTCGCCCATCTGTGGGACCGCCAGAGCCTTGAGAGCCTCGGGCAGTTCCCCTACGCCGGCGAGGGATGGGGCATTACCACCGACGGCACCCACCTCATCA
>CAYTRP010000030.1:0-15113 GCA_964440195.1 uncultured Candidatus Sumerlaeota bacterium | reverse complement strand
TTGCAGCTCTCCGCCTCGAAGATGCGGGCGCCCTCGCCCTCCAGCGTCATGCGCAGGCTGACGCGGATGTTGCGGTGGTCGTCGACCACGAGGATGCGACGGTTTCTGATCAGATCGGAGCGCGCGCTGGCGGCTCCGGCTAGGTCTTCATGCTCCATCGTGCTTCTTCCCGCGCCCTTTCGGCAGCCGGATCGTGAACACGGTCTCGCCTTGCCCGCTCCGCACCTGGAGCTTGCCGCCGTGATCGATCACATCAACACGACGCAGGCGCGGCACATCCTCACGATCGAGGAACCCATCGAGTTCGTGCATCCCGTCAAGAAGTCGGCGATCGTCCAGCGGGAGGTCCATGTCGACTGCAAGTCCTTCTCGGACGGCCTTCATTCCACGAGCCGCCAGGATGTCGACGTCGTGCTGGTGGGGGAGATGCGCGACCTCGAGACGATCGGCCTTGCCGTCACGGCGGCGGAGATGGGCGTGCTTGTCTTTGGCACGCTGCACACCAATAGCGCCACGAAGACGGTCGATCGCATCATTGACGTTTTTCCCGCCGACCAGCAGGAGATGATACGGTCCACCCTGGCGGTCTCGCTGCGGGCGGTCTGCGCGCAGCTTCTGCTGCGCACGGCCGACGAGAAGGGCCGCCGGGCGGCGAACGAGATTCTTCTGCAGACCAGGGCCGTTTCCAACTATATCCGCGAGGGGAAGACCAACCAACTCGGCGGAGTCATCATGTCCAACAAGGCCCTTGGAATGCAGCTCATGGACGACTCGATCGAAGCGTTGCTGAAGGAAGGCGTTGTCAGCGCGGGCGAAGCCTACATGAAGGCGTTGGACAAGGAGCGCTTCCGGTCCTACATTGCCGGGGCCCATCCGGGAATTGCCGCCCTCTCGCAATAGCATGTTCACCCCCATCACCCTCCGGAGAAATTTTCACCCCCATGAACATTCATGAATACCAGGCCAAGAAACTCCTCGGCGACTTTGGCGTGCCGGTTCCAAGAGGGGTCGTCGTCCGGACGGTGGAGCAAGCTGTCGATGCCGGCAAGCAGGTGCACCAGTGGCCGGTGGTCGTGAAGGCGCAGGTTCATACGGGGGGGCGCGGAAAGGCGGGGGGCGTCAAGTTGGCGCACTCCGAGGAGGAACTTCGGGAGGCGGCGCGCAAGATTCTGGGTATGAACATCCGGGGTTTCAAGGTTCGCCAGGTGCTTGTTGATCCAGGCGTCAAGATCAAGCACGAGATCTATCTTGGTGTCGTCATGGATCGTGGCGGCAAGTGCCCCATGATCATCGCTTCCCGCGAGGGCGGCGTCGAGATCGAGGAGGTGGCAAAGACCAATCCCGATGCGATCCTCAAGCTCCAGATCCCTCCCACCATCGGGCTTCGTTCCTATCATCATGTGCGGGTGGCGGACTTCCTTGAGATCCCGGCGGCGCTTCGCAAGTCCTTCGGCAATGTGCTCAACGGGCTGATGCGCACCTTTCTCGAGGCTGACTGCAGCCTCGCCGAGATCAATCCCCTGGTCATCACGGATTCGGGCGAGATCATCGCCCTCGACGGGAAGATCTCCATCGACGACAACGCGCTCCCCTGGCATCCCCACCTTGAGGAACTGCGCGATGAGGGAGAGGAGGAACCCCTTGAGGTCGAGGCGCGGCACAAGAAGCTCAACTACGTCAAACTCGACGGGCATATCGGCTGCATCGTCAACGGCGCCGGCCTGGCCATGTACACGATGGACATCGTGAAGCACTTCGGGGGCGAGCCGGCCAACTTCCTCGACATTGGAGGTGGCGCCAAGGCCGAGCAGGTGGCCGATGCCCTGCGGCTCATTACTTCCGATCCCAACGTGAACACCATCTTCTTCAACATCTTCGGCGGCATCGTGCGCTGCGACCTTGTGGCCGAGGGAATTCTCACGGCACTCTCCCAGCTTCCCGATTTCGACTATCCGATTGTGGTTCGGCTCAGTGGCACGAATGAGGAAAAGGCCCGGCAGATGCTGGCCAACTCTCCGTTGAAGATTGCGCGCAACATGGCCGAGGGCGCCCAACTTGCCGTGGAAATCAGCAGGGAGAGGTTGTCCGCACGACAGGAGCCGTTCTCCTGATGGGCCGGATGATTTCTTCCCGCGGCTCTGGCACGAACCTCGATCCGCTTTTCCCACGTTATTCGCAGGCATCCTCCTGAAATGGCACTCCCTCCACTCATGGGTCGAATTCTTGCCCTCTTGCTTCTGCTCGTCCCGCCGGTCGCAATGGGGCAAGAGCCCCCCCCCCCCGAGGGTCAGGGTCAAAGCACCGAGACCGCGCCTCCGGAGCAGACGGTCCAAGACCCCGGGGACCAGGCGATCCCAGGCGAGAGCGAAGCTCCCTCCGACTCGACGCCCGCGGAGCAAATCGAAGCCGGGGATGTCCTCGACGCCAACCGGGTGTTCGATACCGTACAGATGGACCGAATCGAACAGTTGGCCCGCGAGGGCCTGCTGCCCGGTTACGAGGACTTGCGTCTGTCCCCCCTCAACGCCGTGGAGGTCCGCGAAGCGTTCATTCTCTCCCTTCCTGTCCTCACGGGCGAGTTGGCCGATGAGAACATCGTTTTTCCCGAGGTTGCCACCGAAACCCCCTTCTCGCTCTTGAGCCTCGATGAACTTGTCGATCTCGCCCTGGCTGGAAACTTCGACCTGATCAACTCGCGCCGCGGGGTGGATATTGCCCGCAGCAGCGTGGTGGGCTCGGAGGCGTTCTTTCTTCCCTTTGTTGACCTCGTCGGCAACGCGCGCATCAGCGAGGGGGAGGAACGCGACCTCCTTGTTCAACCGCCGTACACACCCGCCCCGACGCCGGATCCGGCGGATCCCAATCCACCACCGATCCCGACTCCGCCTCCCCCGCAACTTGTTCGCCGGCGGACAACCAATGACCGGGTCGAGGCCGGAACCGAGCTGCGTCAAAATCTCGCAACGGGTGGCACCATCACGGGGCGAGCTGTCCAGGCCAGGGATCGGACGCGGGCGCGGGATCCCTTCACCACCGAGGACAATGACTTCTACGACTCCGACGCGGAGGTCCGGATCCTGCAGCCCTTGCTGCGCGGTAGCGGTCTTTTGACCGGGGAAGGAACCGCCGTCGGTACGGCGTCGCTCCGGAGTTCCAGACTCTCGGAGATGTCCACGATCCTGACCGATCGCATTCGGCAGCGCGACACGGTCCTTCAGGTCATCCAGCAATACTTCCAGATTCTCCAGGCCAAGCAGAACATCCTGATCAGCCGGGATGCCATCCAGACGCGTTTCCGGTTTCTGGACGAAACGCGCGTGAAGTTCGAGGTTGGACGCGTCGCGGAGTCGGAAATCCTTCGTGCCCAGATTCAGTTCCTCCAGGAGATCGAAACGGCCATCAGCCGGATCCAGGCGCTCGACGATGCCCGCGAGAACCTCCTGCTAACGCTCGGCTTGCCTCTCGACACACCGATCTCGCTTGTGGACATCACCCCGCAGCTCCGGGCGCGGGGTCGCTTCGAGTTGCCGCCCGTGGAAGGTGCCGTGGCATTGGCCATCAACAACCGGTGGGAGCTGATGCAGTCGGACATCAACATCGCCCAGGCGGAGATCGATCGGTTGCTCGCGCGGGTCGATCGGCTTCCCGAGCTGGATGTTGATGGTGGCTACCGGATCTACGACACGGGGCCGCGCTACGATGACGCCAACGATTGGAACAATGACATGTTTGACGCAGGGGTTTCGCTTCGGGTTCCCATCCAGAACGTCCAACGCCGCGAGGCGCACCGGCAGAGCATTATCCGGGTTGAGCAGGAGGCGACCAATCGTCTCGCCCTGGAGCGGGACATCATCCAGGCGGTGTTGTCTGCCCACCGGGCCGTCCTGACCAACGAAGCCCGGCTGACTGTGTCCCAACAACGCGTCGAGCAGGCACGCCGAAACCTCCAACTGATCACCGACAGCTTCGAGGTCGGCTTTTCGACCGTCACGGAAGTGCGACTGGCCCAAGACGACCTTTTCGACGCGGAGACCTCCTACAGCACGGCGGTTCTCAGCTACCAGACCAACATCGCCCGCCTGTACCAGACCGTCGGACTCCCTCTCTATTGATTCCGGGAGCCATTTGGCCTGAGTGTTGTTACGACTTTAGCAGACCTGATCCCCGGGGGGTTGTAAGATGAAGAGAGCCGTCGCCCGTCTCATGACACTTGTCTTCCTTCTGGCGCTGGTAGCGGGGGGGTATGCGGCTTATTCGACCATCAACAATCGCGTGGACAGCGGTTCCGCCGTCCTTACGACGCCGGTGCGCAAGGGACCGCTGGCGGTCTCGATCCCCACGATCGGGGTGCTCCAGGCCAAGAGTTCCATCGTCCTCAGTTCCCCGTTCGAGGGGCGCGTGATTCGATTGGTGCCCGAGGGCGCGCGGGTTGCGTCCGGCGACCCGGTGATCTGGTTTGAGACGCGCGAGTACGAGGACCAGTTGGACGAGCAACTGGCCCAGTTGGCCCTCGACGAGCGCGATTTGCAGTCCACCTACGACGCCTTGGAGCTGGAGAAACTCAAGAACCAATACACGATGGAGTCCGAACGGACCCGCGTGGAAATCGCGCGGCGGGACTTCGAGGATTCAAGGCAGAAGTTCGAGTCCGAGCAGGTCCTGTTCACCCGCAACATCAGCCCGCAGACGCAACTCGAAGCGGCCCGGCTGCGATTGTTGCAGTCGGAGTTGAGCCTTCGCAATGCCCAGATCAATCTGGCGAAGGTCGAGGAGAACCTTGTTTCCAACATCCGTATCATGGAGCGCGAGATTGACAAGGCGCGGCTGCGCATGGAGGAGACCCAGCGCCGGGTGACCGAGGCGCAGGATCGAATCGAGTCGGCCATCGTGAGAGCCCCCAGCCCGGGCGAGGTTTCCTACATGCGCCGCTGGACCGGGGGGACGCTGGGCAAGGTGGCCGAGGGCGACCAGGTCTCCCGCCGCACGAGCCTCGTGGAACTCCCCGACACGAGCGTGATGCTGGCTGTCGTGCCGATCAATGAGATCGACATATCGCGGGTTGTGGTGGGGCAGCGGGCGGACGTGATGCTCGAGGCGATCCCCGGCAGGGTCTTCCCGGGGGGCGTCGAGAGCAAGTCCATCGTCCCCATCACGGACGCCGCCCGCCGGATGTGGGACTCGAGCAATTCGACCAACGCTCCCCGGGAATATGAGGTCCAGATCCGTCTGGGGCAGCATGACGAGTTGTTCCGCCAAGGGATGACGGCTGCCGTGCGCATCTACATCAACGAGATCCCCGAGGCTCTCTATGTGCCGCTGGAGGCAGTCGTCACGCACGAGGGCGAGAGGGGCGTTTGGGCTCCCGAGGGACTTGCGAAGCGGTTCATTCCGGTGAATGTCGTCACGAGCAACGAGAATTTTGCCGCGGTGACGGGCGACATCCGGGAGGGCATGTCGCTCCTGCTGGGCGTCCGTTCGCAGGCCGCGGTTCCGGCGGGCCAGCAGAATCCCCCCGTGGCGGATCAGATCCCCGCGGCCGCCGTTCCCCCGGCCGGCCCCGTGGGGGGGCGTCCTTCTTGATCATTCGAATAGAAAATGTCCGCAAGATCTACAAGCTTGGAACCGTGCAGGTTGACGCCTTGCGAGGCATCAACCTGGAGATTCCGCAAAACGACTACGCCGCGATCATGGGGCCCTCCGGTTCGGGAAAGTCCACGATGATGCATATCATCGGATGCCTGGACCGCCCGACCTCGGGGATTTACGAGTTGAATGGTCATCGCATCGACAAGCTGGATGACGAGGAGCTTTCGCGGCTGCGAAATCGCGAGATTGGATTCGTCTTCCAGGCTTTCAACCTTCTCCCCCAGATGACCGTCCTGCAGAACGTGGAACTCCCGATGATCTACGCCGGAGTCACCGCACGCGAACGCACCGAGCGCGCCAAGGAGTCGATCGAACGCGTTGGCCTGGGAAACCGGATGCGCCAGCTGCCGAATGAAGTGTCGGGTGGCCAACGCCAGCGCGTCGCGATCGCCCGCGCCCTTGTCAACCGGCCGGCCATCCTGCTCGCGGACGAGCCCACGGGCAATCTTGACACCAAGACAGGCGAGGAGATCCTCGCGCTTTTCGCCGAGGTCCATGCCGCGGGCAACACCCTGATCCTCGTTACCCACGAGCGCGAGGTCGGCGAACGCGCCGAACGCATCATCCACATCCGTGATGGCGTCGTGTCCGAAATCGAGCAGGTCAGGGAACGATTGGGGGCCTGAGACCCCGCCGGGGGCACTCGCGCCCAATCGTCAGGGCGTCTCGTCGCTGTCCTGTTCCTCCAAGACGATCTCCCGCACGGCATTCTTCAGGTACGTCCAGCGGTGGTTCTGCTCAAACAAGGGGACTTTGGAGATGACCTCGCGGGCCTTCTCCCTCTGTCCGGAACGCGCCAATGCCAACGCATGGGCTCCGGCGACGTGAAGGCTGCCCGGCTTTTCCCGGTAGGCGCGTCCCGACTCCTCCAAGACCTCGTCGACGCGATGGTTTGCGACAGCCCACGAGATCCAGCGGTGCGCGTGCGTCGCGCTCTCCGCAGGTATCAACGCCCAAATCTCCTCGGACTCTTCGGCACGACCGAGGCCGGCAAGGCTTGTTGCCTTGTACATGCCCCACAGCTCGAAGACCTTCGGATACTCCGGGTTCAGCGTGCTGCTCCGCGCGGCCGACATGGCCTCGACCACCTGAAGGCACGCTTCGGGCATTCCCGCCTCGAAGGTCTCGCGCGCGGTGTGGGGAAGGTAATCGTCCAGGGCGCAGAAATTCGGCAGCGTCGCGCCCGATTGGCTGGCGGTTTCCGGGTGCGCCTTGATGATGTGGACCAATGCCTCGGAGTCCCGGAGCAGGATCGCGTAGGTGCAGGCCAAGGTTGCGCCCGTCGTGGTGACGTGGGGGGCCATCAGACGATCCATGGACTTGCGGACGATGTCCGACCACGCCTTTCGATCCTTGAGATAGTCGTGCATCAATTGCATGGGGCGTGGGTTGCTTGTCCGGTCGACCCGGAAGATCGACTCCATATACAGGGCATCGCCGACGAGACTTGCGGACTCGAGCCAGTCGGGATCGCGATCGAGCGTCTCGTTGATGAAGGACAGGAGGAACAGGTGATTTCCTCCCCATCGCGGGAGCAAGTAATTCATGTACCCGGCATAAAGCGGACGATGGTACGGATACTTCCCTGCCGACTCCCTGAATCGTTCGTGGATGCCCTTCCATTGTCCCGAAAGCACCAACGGGTCGAACAGGCTTTGTGTGAGAATCGGCAGCGGGCCGACCTTCCCGATGGCCTCGCTTGTCAGCTCCGCGCTCCTCGCACTCAGGACATGGATGCGCCTCCAATTCTCCTCGGGGACCGTGTTGGCGAGGCCGGTGCCACGCAATTCCCGCGCGGCATCATGCAGCACCATTGCCAATCGCCAGTCGTGATACGGGGAAGGGGGAGCGCGCCGGTGCCAGCGTTCCACGCGACGCACGGCGTCCTCCGGCGACACCTCGATGCTCAGGGGATACTCGAGGAGGCGGTTGCTGTATTGGTCCACGCCGGGATAGCGTGCGGCGAGGATCTCCCACTCGTGCAGCGCCGCGCGCGGGTCCACCTCCGAGAGGAGCATCCCCCGCGCCATGTTCAGGAACGGATGGGAACCGGCGGGTAGTGGCTTCCCCGCCAACTCTCGCATGAAATCCCGGTGCTCTTGCGCCGAAAAGCGCGCCGCGCGCATCAATGGCAAGTAGGGTAGTTCCGGGTGCCCGGCCATGAGGGCGTCCCACTCCGGGCTGGTGGGATCGGCGGGGAAGGCGGCCGCCTCGGGAGCATCCGAATGAGTGACCCCGGCCCCACGGATGGGACTGCCCAACCGTTCCACCTGTTCGGGCGTCAGCAACTCGCCCATGCACTCGCCGACCCACCGCGCCACCTGCGCGGTCAAGACATAGAGATGGCCCCTGGGGACCGTGAAGCGGCGCTCAAACGCCTCGTCCCGCCCCGGCCCCTTCAGGATGGCCGACAAATGCCACAAGTCGTTTTCGGCATCCACCTCCAGGCTGCTGCCCAGGACGTGCGTGGCACCGAAGAACCGCGCCAGTGTCTCCCTCTGCTCTGGAGTCGCGACGAATCCCGGCTCGATGTCATATTGCGTGAGCGACAGGAGATGATTCCACGACACCGACCCTCGAATCACGCCGATGTGCGGCAGATCCGCACCCTGGATCTGGAGCTGAAGCTCGGTGGCATGGGGGCTCCCGCCATCGTAGTGGCGCCCGCCCTCCTCCCATGGGAAGATGAGCAAGGTCGCCAGCACCTCCACCGGCTCGGCCGTCCATGGATTTGCCGGCTGTGAGAGCGCGAGAGGTTGCCCCTGCGCGCGCAGCCCGGCTGTGGCCGCCATCAACGCCGTCGTTGCCCAAAACAGCATCGCATGAAACACGTGGCATCGCCGCGCGATCAGTCGGGGCATTATCGGCACCCTCCCCATCAGTTTGAATGGCCCCATAACGGTCGGGGAGAAGCGGCCCGGGGTCAATCCTTCCCGGTTGGCGTTTCCTCCCATCCCACGTTATTCTCCCCCGCAAACATCTGTTGCCCCAGCCTCGCAGCGCGCAGGCTCTATGCGTTGACAGGCTGCCGGTTGACGCTGCCGGGGAGGCAGCCAATCTCGGGGGGGCCGCTCTCACCATGCAAGTCATACAATCCGTTGCCGAAATGCGCGAATTGGGGGCCCGCTGGCGCTCCTCGCCCGACGTCTCCGTCGCCCTGGTTCCCACCATGGGGGCCCTTCACAAGGGGCATGGCCGGCTGATGCAGCGCGCCCGCTCCCTGGCCGATACCGTGGTCGTGAGTTCCTTCGTCAACCCCCTCCAATTCAACCAGCAGGCGGATCTCGAGGCTTATCCACGGACTCCCGAGGCTGACCGGGAAGTCGCCGCCAAGATGGGGGTGAATGTTTATTTCGAACCCTCCCACGAGGAGATGTATCCGCCGGGATTCCTTGCCTCGGTGCAGGTCGCGCATCTGGGAACGCGGCTGGAGGGGGCCTCGCGCCCTGGTCACTTTCGCGGTGTCTGCACGGTTGTCGCCAAGCTCCTGAACATCGTGCAGACGGATTTCGCCCTGTTCGGGCACAAGGACGCCCAGCAACTCGTCGTTATCCAGCACATGGTTCGGGATCTGTGCATCCCCGTGAAGGTCGTTGCGGTGCCGACGGAGCGCGACCGCAACGGCCTGGCGTTGAGCAGCCGCAACGCGCGCCTGACAGAGGACCAGAAGACGCAGGCCTTGTGTCTGGTGCGTGCGCTGAAACGTGTTCACTTCCTTGTAAAGCGGCAGGGGATCGTGCACACCGGCGAACTCTTGCAGGCCATCCGCTCGGCGATCAACAGCGCGGGCGAGGGGGTTCAGTTGGACTATGCCCGCATCGTTTCGCGGACCACCCTCGAGGACCTGCACAACATCGAGCGCGGCAATACCCTCGTGTTGGTTGCCGCAGCCGTCGGCGGGGTTCGGCTGATAGACAGCACGCGCCTCTAGGGCACCTGATGGACGGATCAGACCAATGAAATGGAAGGTTCCGCTCACCGCACCGTCCCTCGACCTTGAGGAGGAGGCCGCCGCGATCCGCGTCCTTCGCAGCGGTTGGCTTTCGGCCGGCCCCGAAGTGGAGGCCTTCGAGCGCGAGTTTGCCGAGGCGCTTGGCAGCCGGCACGCGATCGCCACCGCGAATGCCACCGACGCCCTCGCCCTGTGTTACGATGCGGTCGGCGTCGACGAGGGCGAGCAGGTGGCCATGTGCGCGCTCACGTTCGTCGCGAGCCTGAATGTCGCGCTGCGGCGCGGCGAGGTTCCCCTCCTCATCGACATCGCCAGCGAGGACGATCTCACGATGTCCGTCGGGGATCTGGCGGAAAAGATCGGCCCTTCCACCCGCTTGGTCGTCACGATGCCCTATGGCGGATTCGCGCCGGACATGAATGGCCTGATGGCCGTCGCCGCCGATTCGCGGGTGGCCGTGATCGAGGATGCCTGCCACGGACTTCTTGGCACGTGCAAGGGGCGGCAACTCGGGACGATCGGGGCGGCGGGCGTCTTCTCCTTCTACGCGAACAAGAACATGACCACGGGCGAGGGCGGGATGGTCGTCACCAACGACCGAGCCATCGCCGAGCGCGTGAGACTGATGCGCAACCACGGCATGACCCGGTCCTCGCACGAGCACCATGGCGGCACGGCGCAACTCTACGATGTGATCCACGCCGGCCACAACTTCAGGATGGACGAGATTCGCGCCGCCATCGGCCGCGTCCAGTTCCGCAAGCTACCCGCCCTCAACGAGCGCCGCCGCGAGAACAGCCTGAAGATGCGGGGACTGCTCTCCGAGGCCTGCCCGGATTTGCGGATCCCCTTCTCGGGGTTTGACCAGGCAAGCAGCGCGCACCATGTCTTTTGCGCGATATTGCCGGAGCGGTGCAGCCGCCCGGACTTCATGCAACGCATGGCGGAGCGGGGCGTCCAAACCAGCGTGCATTACCGCCCGCTCCATCGCTTCTCGCACACGCTTGGCTTGTGGGAGAAGCCGCCGCGCCTCCCCGTCCTCGAACGCATCGAGGATCAACTCGTGACCCTCCCCCTTGGCCCCGACATGACCGAGGACCAGATCCTGATCCTTGTCGAAGCCGTCAAGCGATCGCTCTTCTGAATTCAGGAGCCGAGGGTGTCCCGCCTCCGCCCGCGCCGTGGAGGAGGGGCGCAAAGCCCTTGCCTCCCGGAACCACAGAGCCCAAGACAGGACATTACCAGCGCAGGACCTTATCCCAGCACCAGGAACTCGTACCGTGGAAATCGCCCTCGAGCAAAATGACCTCCAGGAAGCCGCCAACGTCGTCGCCTCGCTCCTCAAGCGATCGGCGACCACCCTCCCCGTCCTCTCGAACATGCTGATCGATGCCTCGGAGACGGACAGGGTGCTCTTTCTTGGCACCGACCTCGAGTCCTTCGTGCGCATCCGGGTTCCCGCGACGATCAAGGGTGGGTCCACCCGGCTGACCGTCCCCGCCGACAAGATGGCGGAGTTGGTCGGCCTGCTGCCTTCCGGCGCCACCGTTCGCCTGATTGACGAGGGGGGACACGTCCGCATTGTCTGCGAGTCGAACGAGTACAACCTCGTCACCCTTCCCCCCGACGACTATCCCAACTGGCAACCGGAATCGCCCACGATCCGGTTCACGATCACGCAGAAGCAACTCAAGGCACTCCTGGACGCCGTGCTCTATGCGGTGCCGTCCAAGGATCACCGGCGCGTGCTCATGGGTGCCCTCATGGAATTGCAGCCCGAGGGCGTTCGACTCACCGCCACGGACGGGAAGAAGCTCTCGCGCATGCGGGTTCCCAAGACCGAGTCGGAGGGGGAAGGCGTCCAGCGCGCCGTCGTCTCCGGCAAGCTCCTGAATGATGTCCGGCGCGTGTTGCGCGACGAGGGGCTCGTGACCGTCGAGCTTGGCCACAAGCAGGTCTGCTTCCTCGTGGACCATGTCGAGTACCGCACCAACATGATCGAGGGCAAGTACCCCGACTGCGACGCGGTCATCCCCAAGGACTTTCCCCACCAGGTGCGCTTGAATCGGAACCAGTTCGAGGCCGCCGCGCGCCGCGCCGGCGTTGTCTCGGAGGACAAGACGAAGTCGATCATCCTGAAGTTCGAGGACAACCGCTGCCATTTCACCTCGATGGCCGCCGACGTCGGCACCTTCTCCGGGGATGTCCCCGTCGAGTACCAGGACAAGCCCCTTGAGATTGCCTTCAACTATCAGTTGATGATCGAGACGCTCAACAGCTTCTCGCATCCCGACATCAAGCTCAACATCAAGAGCGAGCAATCGCCCTGTGTCCTCATCTGCGACGAGGAGCCGGAGCATCTCTGCGTGCTCATGCCGATCAAGCTCGCCGACATTCGCGCGGGGGTTTTGGAGTAAGCCTCACCGCCCCGCCCTCGGCGGCGGCGCCACGGCGCGGAACACGACGTTCTCGTGGTTGCGGATCGCGTATTGCAGCGTCCACTCGTCGCGGAACACGGCCAGCAGGCGGCCGCGCGGATCCACGAACACGTCGCTGATTCCCGAGCGTACCAATCGCCTCCATTCAAAGTCCTCCGGCACGTCCAACCACCGGGCCGCCGTGAATCCAAGGCGCTCCAGACGGATCTCGACGTCGTATTCCTCCAACATGCGGTGTTGGACGACTTCGAATTGCAGCGCCCCCACCGCCGCGAGGATGCAATCGGCTCCGGTCGTCTTGTCCGGCGGATAGAGCACCTGAATGGTGCCTTCCTCGGAAAGCTGCTGGAGTCCCTTGTCCAGCCGCTTGCGCTTGAGCGGATTCGGCACCAGCACGCGCGCGAACAATTCCGGGCAGAAACGCGGGATGCCATCGAACTCGAATGATTCGCCCTCGGTCAACGTGTCGGCGATCTGATAAATGCCTGGGTCGTACAGGCCGATGATGTCTCCGGCGAAGCCCTCGTCGAGTTGCACGCGTTCCTCGGCGAAGAACGTGATCGCGTTGCCAAGGCGGATGTCCTTGGCATCGCGAACCAGGCGCGCCTGCATGCCGCGCTCGAACCGCCCCGACACCACGCGCAGGAACGCCACGCGGTCGCGGTGGTTCTTGTCCATGTTCGCCTGAATCTTGAAGATGAAGCCCGAGAACTTGTCCTCGTGCGGCGACCTTGTTCCGTTGGTCGTCGCGCGCGGTGTGGGCGTGGGTGCCATTTCGCCAAACCAGTTGAGAAACGGCTCCACGCCGAAGTTCGTCAACGCGCTTCCAAAGAAGACGGGCGTGATCTCTCCTTCGAGGAACTTGCCCCGGTCGAATTCTTCCCCGGCTCCTTCGAGGAGTTCCAGCTCTTCACGCAGCGTGCGGGACGCGTACTCGCCGACGAGATCAACCAGTTTGTCGCCCTCGATGGCTTTTGCCGCCGCGCGGCTGCTGCCGTGATCGGTTCCGCGTTCGAACATGTGCACCGTGTCATTCCAGCGGTCGTAAACGCCCTGAAACGTCGGCCCCATGCCGATGGGCCAATTCGCCGCGACGCAATGAATGCCGAGCAGTTCCTCCACCTCGCTCATCAGGTCGAGCGGCTCGCGCCCCTCGCGGTCCATCTTGTTCACGAACGTGAAGATCGGCATCGCGCGCAGGCGGCACACCTCGAACAGCTTGCGCGTCTGCGCCTCGACGCCCTTCGCCGCGTCGATCAGCATGATCGCGCAATCCGCCGCCGCCAGCGTGCGGTAGGTGTCCTCGCTGAAATCCTCGTGGCCCGGCGTGTCCAGCAGGTTGTAAAGGTATTCGTGATAGGGAAACTGCATCACCGACGTGGTGACGGAAATGCCGCGTTCCTTCTCGATGCTCATCCAGTCGGAAGTGGCCGTGCGCGTGGCGCGCTTGGATTTGACGGCCCCCGCCAGGCGGATCGCGCCACCATACAGCAGCATCTTCTCCGTCAGCGTCGTCTTCCCCGCATCCGGGTGTGAAATGATGGCGAACGTGCGGCGGCGCGCGATTTCCTCGGCCAGTGTACGTTTTGTCTCGTCGGCTACGGTCACGCGGCGGTTCCTCTGGTTGGCAACGGCGCGCGGGATTCCCTCCTCCGCGCGGGGCGCAACCAGACGGTCAGGGGGAGGCGGATGGCAAGGCGAAGTGTGGGGCTGAAACTCTCCCGAAGCTCGCGCCCGTTTTTCCTTCTCTTGGTCCCCTTGGAGGGTCAGACAAGGAGCCTCTCCACTTCGTCGATAAAGCCACGCAACGCTACCGGGGTGCTAGCTCGCCAATTCTTGAGATATTGCCGGAATGAATCAACACCGGGCTGGCAAGGATTGTCATTCAGGTGGGCAACTGCTTGCCAATAGCTAGGATTGTCGCGAAATAGAGGGAGTAGTCGGTTCGCTAATGTTTGTGTCTGCGCGCGGCAGTAAGGACGGTAGGGGTTTTTACGCAGATGCTGTTCAATTGAGGTCAGGCACGTCCGAAAATCCGTCGGTTGTTCTCGATCAGGTGATTTCAGAAGTTCTTGATAATGCTCGGAGACGGTTTGATAATATGGACCTTGATGATGTGCGGAGCCGGGGGCGTGGATACGGTGATACTGGCAAGGACCGTTTTCTTCAGCAGCGGCAATTTGAAAAAGGCAATAAATCGACGCGGTTTCACAAAGCGCCTCTTCAAACCACTGATTAGGGAAAATATTTCTGTCGTAAGCGACCTCATTCCGGAAGGAGCGGGAATATACATGGCATAATTCGTGAGCGAACTGATAAGCGTGTTGGTCCCAAGCATCGCCCTGTGATGTCAGATCGATGTCGAAGCCTCCCTGTGCGTTTCCTCCATACCGCACATGCGGCCCTTTTCCAATGTAACGTACACGCAGTTCGCTTTGAGAACATGGGTGGTTGGGTGCATGGGTGAAGAGCAGGTTAACGCAGTAGTCAAAGAAAGTTTGAATGATACCGACGTTCCCTCCTCTTGCCTGCCCATTGCTCACAAGTGGTTGGTGCTGAATGGCTACCGTAGGCATTGAATCTCCTCTCATCCTCCAGATTTTGTACCACTTTATTTACTCCAACATTGGTTGCAGCTGCTGGCGAACAAGCGGCCTTGAGAACGATTATCGGGGAGCTGTTGGAGACGCCAATGCCCGCCATGTGGCGAACTCCTGCTCAAGGTCATCCACATCGATGTTCGTGAAGGGAACGCCGCGCGTGGCCAGCAGTTCGATGAATGTCGGGCGCGTATAGCCCGCCAGCCGGGCGGCCTGGCCCTGCGTCAGCCGCCCCGCTCGAAACAAGCCAATGGCCAATTCCAGCCGGGCTTCCTCGGCGGGGATGGATTCGGGTAGATCGATAATTAGCTGGGACATGGGCGGGAAATCTCCGCGCATTGATGCCCGAGGAAATACCGAATGCCGGGCCGGATGGCAAGGCGAAGTGTGGACAGGACCTTCCCCAATTTCCGTGTCGTTCTTGGCGCGTGTTTCTGGGGCGACTGGACTTGGGCGCGGGCGCATGTGGAATCGCTG
>CAYTRP010000029.1:6068-15182 GCA_964440195.1 uncultured Candidatus Sumerlaeota bacterium | reverse complement strand
GGAGGAAGACCGGTTGCGGGCCGAGGACCGTGGCGACGTCGGCCGGCGATCGCCGGCTGGGTCCGTCGCGGCCTCGGCGTCGGCGGCGCTCATGCGCTCGGGTCCGCCGTCGCGCCCCTGGCCGAGGACGACCACGTGCTCCTGCTCCGCGAGCCCGAAGGCCGGCAATCCAAACGCCGACGCCGTTTCCGACGACAGGAGCAGTTCCACGTCGCGCACCACCGTGCGGGTTTCCGTGCGCGGTGTGGGGAGCACGCCCTCGGGGCCGTCTTCCAGGTCGAAGGTGATCTCGATGACCTCCGACGGGAAAAAGAACCCCGTCTCGCCGATGGGCATGTGTTCGAGGCGGCGCTGCGCCACCAGGTGCCCCGCCGTGTTGTACGTCTCCTTGCGCTTGATCAGGAACCCGGCCGCCGGGTCGATCGCATAGCTAACCGCCGCCGGTGTCCCCGCCGTTGCAAAGGCGTCCTGCAGGTGGATGCGGTATTCGCGCACCGTCCCGTCCAGCGTCCGCAGCGTTTCCAGGCTGGCGGTGCCGCCCATCTCGGGAGAGAGGAACCACTCGATCTCCTCGCGCAGCGTCATCCCCAGGCGCTCGGAATCAAAGGCATAGTCCAGCACATCGGCCGTCGAGACCTGCTCCTCGCGGGTGCTCACCGGCAGCCCGCCAACCAGCACATTGTGCGGGTAGAGGTGCACGTCCCCATAGGAGACGAACCCGCCGTCCGCCAGGATGCCGTTGCTGAGGGCAAAATAGCGATTGTTGCGGACCGCGAAGGTGCGCGTCTGCAAGTCGTCGGTCCCGTCGAGCCCCGGCATCAACGTGTCGAACTCGTAGGCGCGCAGGTCGCCCTGCACCAGCACCGAACCCTGACGGCGCGAAACGCACGTCTTGCCGCGCAGCGTGTTGAACGGCATCAGGTCGCCGGTCTTGACGGCCCGGTACACGTAGCCGCCCTGCGCCACATCATACTTCAGCGACCCCATCAACTCGCGTGTCGCCTCGTTGCGCGAGACGATATAGTCAATATCGCGGTCCGTGATTGTCGCGGACGCGCTGGCGTGGCACGCCACAAAGAGACAAGCTGTCACAGCGAGGGTCGGGTTCCGCATCATACGCCCCTTGTACCTCCAAGCTGCATCCGTGAGAAGCATGACCTCTACAGCAAGGGGCGGGCACTTATTCACGGCGATTGTCCGATTTGGCGTGATGGCCACCATGGCAGCTTGCTTCGTGGGGAATAGACCTCGCCGACTGGCAGCCGACGGGGGAATGTCCGTCTAATTGGTTGAATTGGTCAACCATAAAAGTTGATGACATCAACTAATCTTGCGTCAGGAAGGTCTTTCGCCCCCCCCGGCCCGCCCTAGCGATCCGTCTGCGGCCCCCGGCGAGGCACCACTCTCCCGGGCTCCTGCGGACTTATAGGAACCCAATTGCCGTTCGTGAATGTACGAATTGGTACGGGACTGGGGTTGGCCGCCGCCTGCTCCCGGCGCTCCGCGATGTTCGCTTCCAGCTCGGCCAGATGGCGATGGGTTGGGAGAAAACCATGCGTCGCGCTGCGTGCGGTGAAGAATGGATCAAGGTCGGAGATCACCGTCAGATGCATCCGATAGACCGGTTGCCGGCCGGGAATGGGCGTGAAGTCAAACGCGACCATCCCCCGTTCGTCGCGCCAGCTCGCCGCTTCCCACGCCCGGTGCGACTCCCCAATGTCCCCGGCGGTGCCGTGGGGCTTTCCCCAACCGGCCATGCAGCGCGCCATCAACCCAATGATCTGCTGCTCGTCGATCCCCTCGGCGGTTACCTGAACCCTCGAGACCAAGCCCTCGGGGTCCAGTTGATAGACGAGGCCCACCCGTTCGTTGAGGCGCATGGCGCCCGGGCCGGGAATCTCCCAGCGGTAGCGGACCTGAAGCGTGTTGAGGAAGCGGTCCTCGGCCAGACCCATCGGCAGGCCCGCGAACATGGCCTGGTTGGTACGCTGCGCCTGCAAGACATTGACGACCTGCGCGGCCAGTCCCCGATCCGCGCGCAACTCCCAGTTGTGCGGGCGCCCCTTCCAATCATACACCAACCACCCAATCCCCCACGCACCCAGCGCCGCCAACACCATCAACAGCAGGAACGCCAGCGGCGGACCCAACAGCCAGTAAACGCCCGCCACCGCGAACAGGACCGGCCGCAGCGGGGGCGGCAAATGGCGCGCAAGCAACTCGGCGCGTTTGAAGATCAGGCTGTTCATTCGTAAAGGCGCCGCTCCGCACCGGGAATGTCAGCGGGGACCAGCCCGGGCGTAAAGTCAACCCCGGGCACCGCGCTGGCCTCGAGCAACAGGGGGACCCGCTTCCGTTCCCGAGGCTCGTCCAGCACCTTTGCCACGCGCCTTTCCAGACGCACCTCGCGCAGGGATGCCGTCATGCGGTCAAACACCTCGGGCTCGGGCGTGTACTGCTGCCACTTGCCGTTCGCATCGCGACGCCACTGCACGCGGCCATCGTAAAGCAGACGCACCTGCGTCTTGGAGGTGACGGGCGGGGGTGACCATCCTGCCGCCGTCCATGCCTTCTCAAGGGCCGTCACCTCCGCCGCCGTCACCAGTGTCATGACGTCGAGCTGCTCCTCCGCCTCGGCCAGTCGGCGTTCGACGCGGCGCGCGGCGGGTGTGCCGGGCCAACCCGCCAGCAACCGCCGGTAAACCATGACCTGCTCCTCGGGATCGGGTGCCTGGCGCGCGAGCCTCTCCATGCGCCGCGCCGCGCGTTCCGCCGATCGCCGCGCGGCGCCCTGTTCTCCCAGACGCGTCCAGATTGCGGCGGCCTCCGCATGACGCCCCATGCGCGAGAGGGCCTTCGCCTCGGCCCGCAACACGGGCGCGGCCTCTGGAGTCGCCAGAAACGCCGGGTCCACGCTCCCGGCGGCATCGAGAATCTCCTGACGCGGAAACGACCCCGGCGACATCAGCGGGAGCGATAGCGAACGCCCCAGGATGTCGAACACGAACAGCGAGCGGGCCCCGGTAATCAACGCGCTCTCCTGCTGGCGCGCGCTTTCCGGCGTCAGGCTGCGCGTCCCGATCGTGGGATCCGTCCCCCACAACACAAAGCGCCGGATGTCCGCGCTGACACCCTCCCGCGCGTCGGTCACCCGCGCCACCGGGTCGAAGGTGCGCGCGGCGAGCAATTCCCGCGCGCGCGGAGACCACGCCGGATGGCCGCCCGCCGCCAACACATCAAGCCCCTGCACCGTCGCCGATGGGTTGGCGGGTCGACGCCGTACCGCGAGGATCGCCGCGCGCACATCGTCACCGAGCGCATCGCCGCGAAACTCCCGCAGGGGGGTCCGGCCTTCCGCTTCGGCCGGTTGCTCCAGGGACGCCAACACCCAACGCAGCCATGCTTCCTCGCGCGCGTCGGGTTCTAGCTGGCGAACGAAGATCGACCGCAGGCGATCCTCCTCGCGCGCCGCGATCAGATCCTCCAGCTCCGCGAGTTCCCCCCCGGGCGTCCAATTCTCCCCGCCCAGCCCCCGCGCGCGTTCCATCCACCACCGCGCCGTCTCGGGGCGATCCTGCCGCAGGGCGCGCCGTGCGTTGGCCTCGGCATGCTCCAACGCCAACCGCAGGCGACGCGCCTCGTAGCGCGCCACGAGGCGGCTTGCCTCCGCATGATTCGGGCGATCCCCGAGCACCACGCGCGCCGCGCGCAACTCGCGCCGTTGCTCGGGACTGAGGTACGGCCGGCCGGACACCGCGGATTCCGCCGCGTCGAGCGGCAATTGCACCAGACCAAAGAACTGAAGCTGGAAGATTCCGGCGAACGCGCCGATGACCGAGTTGAACACCCGCCGCCGCGATTCGTACACGCGCGTCGCCGTCGCATTGCGCAGCACCTCGCGCGGTTCGGCCGAGCGCAGGTTCTCGCGAAAGGCACTGGTGGCATCCGTGCGCGGAAACCCACGCAGTTGGTCCTTGGCCACCGCATCCGACGGGAGCCATCGCCGCGACGATTCCGCGAGGATCGCGAGCCGCTCGGAAATCCGGAACTCCGGCTTCACGCGGCGCGGCGATTCCCACTCCAACCGGGCACGCGCGATCCCGCGCGCGGTGTCCGAATCGCCGAGCAACGCCGCGCGCAGCGCCGCCGTCGTCACCGAGTCCGACGACACGGGATCGAAGGCCGGAGCCGCATCCCGCCCCCATGCAAATGTGGAGAACACCAACAAGAACACCGCGCCCGCCCGGGCGAACCGCCTCACGACGGGCGGCTCCGCGCGCGACGCACCCACTGGTAATCCTCCTCCGTCAACAAACCCGCCGCGACCATGTCCTCCAGCTCGATGTCGCTCTTGTCGAGCAGACGCCGCATCATCGGCGGCAGGTCGGAAGCAGGCGACGGGGCTGCTGGCGTTGGCGGAGCCACCGGCTTTTCGGCGGGCACCGCGGTCTCCGCGGGCGTCGCTGTCTCCGGCGGCTCCTCGTCGGGCGCCGCCTTGCGCCGCTTCAAATCCTCGAGCCGTTGCTGGGCTTCCAGCGCCAGCTCCTGCAGCGGACTCAGGCCCGTGCTGGCGCGCCTCGTCGGCGCGGGCTCCGACTGCATGTACTTGCGGGTGAGGGCGGCGCGGACCTTCTTGCGCTCCTCCTCGGTCAGGCTGCTGCTCCCCTCCAGCCCCCGCAGCAGCGCCAACTCCGCGTCGTTGCGCCGGTCGATCCGCCGCGAGACCACGCGCGCAATGTACCAGACGATCGCCGCCACGAGCAACAGCGCCACGGCGAGGAAGCCGATCCACGAGTACCGTTGGTACTGGGACCAGAGCGAGGGGCTGGCGAGCGCATGGACAATCATCGGCGTCGGGGCTTTCCTGCCATCAGGCTTGGGCGCCGTTCGCCACGCGGCGCGCGGTTTCGGCATCGAGCGGCTCGCCGCCCACGTCGTGCCGCAGCAAGAGTTGGTTGAGCGCGCCCTTCAACTCTCGGATGTTGGCGTCGAACGCGGTCGCGAGCACGCGGAGCGCCTCCTCGGCGATGCCGGTGCGCCCGCGGTCGCGCGCCTCGCGCAGGAGGATCGCGAGCCGCGTCTCGAGGTCGGGATGCTGGATGTCGATGATGACGCCGGAGCCGAAGCGCGAGCGCACCCGCTTTTCGAGGTGCTCGAGGGCGCGGGGCGGCCTGTCCGAGGATATCACGATCTGCTTCCTGGCCTGGTACAGCGCGTTGAACACGTGGAAGAACTCGTTTTGCGCCCCCTCGTTCCCGGCCAGGAACTGGATGTCGTCGATCAGGAGCACATCCGCGCGCTTGTAGCGCTGGCGGAACGCCGCGAGGCCGTTCGTGCTGATCGCGTCCACCAGCTCCGTCGTGAAGTCCTCCGCATTCGTGTAAGTCACCTGCAATTGCGGGAACTCGCGGAAAACGTGATTGGCGATGGCGTGCAGGATGTGTGTCTTGCCAAGGCCCACGTCCGCGTGGAGGAAAAGCGGGTTGTGGGGCGTGTGCCCCGGCGCCCTGGACACGGCCTGCGCCGTCGCATGGGCAAAGCGGTTGTGATCGCTCACCACGAACTGCTCGAACGTGTAGTCCGGCAGCACGCGCAATCCCGTTGCGAGGGTGCGCCCGTCGCCGGATTCCCGCCCCTGTTCGCGCAACAGGGGCGCCAGGGCGCGCCACTCGGCCAGCGCCGCCTTCTGGTCGCCGGTCTCCTCGAACAACTCCGCCCGGATCGACCGCGTGCGCACGTGTTGCGGATCCAGCGCGAGCGACTCCTCGAGCACCGCCATCGCGCGATCGATGCTCCCCACCGCGCGCAGGATCTCGGCCAGGTCCACCAACTCGTCCTGCGCCATCGCGTGGTGCCCCGCCTGCGTCAACTGGGCGCTCAACCGTCGGCGGCGCGCCTCGTTCTCCGGGTCGAGCTCGATCGCCTCGCGCGCGCTGGTGAAGGCGGACTTCTCGTCCCCGCGCGCCAGCAGGTTTTCCGCCAGCCAATCGAGGAGCGCCAGCGCCAGCGCCGTCCGCCCGGGGGTCGCCGCCGCGCGGCACGCGTTCACGAGGTCGCGGCGCAGCTCCACGCTGGCCGGATCCTCAACGAGCCCCTCGTTCAGGGCCGCGATGGCTTCCTCCACGCGACCGCGCGATTGATGGATCGCCGCGAGCGACCGCAGCGCGCGCGCGCCCGCCGGCTTGTGGCCCCGCGCGAATTCCGCGCGCGCCAGCGCCGCCAGCGCCTCCTCGTTCTCCGCGTCATTCTCCAGCACGATGTCGAGGGCCGCCGCCGCGTCCTCCGGCTCGTCGCCGGCCAACGCCGCGCGCGCGACCTCCATCATCGTCGAGAGGCCCTCCGCCCGCCGCTCCGCCCGCAGCAACAACTCGCCCAGCCGCTTGCGCGACGCGAGGTCGTCCGGCCGGATGTCGACCAGCGACTGGTAGAGCGGAATCATCTCGTCCACCGCGCCGCGCGCCTCGAGTGTTTCGAGGAGCTTGCCGATTTGCGCGGCCTGGTCGTCGGGCCTTTCGCTGTGGCCGTAGATGTCGATCAGAATCCCGCGCAGGGCCGTGTTCGCCGGATGACGCTCCACCAGGGCATTGAGGAACGCCGCCGCCTCGTCGGTCCGCGAGAGGCGCTCCGACACCAGGCGGTAATCATCCACCGCCGCGAGCATGTCGGATTCCGGCGCCCCGTCGGCGAGCAGTTCCAGCAGGGACTCGCGCGCGGCCAGGTGCTGGGGCTGCTGGCGCAGCACCTCGCGCAGGATCTTCGTCTCGCCCTTGCGGTCGCCGCCCGCGCGCAGCAACCGCGCCAGGCGCATCGCGGCCGGCTCCCACCGGTCCCACGCATCCGCCAGGCGATACAGCTCCAACAACTCGCGCGCCATCGCCGGGTCCTCGGGCAACAGGTCCACCAGCGCCTCGCCCTGGGCGATGGCCTCGTCAAGGCGCCGCTTGGCCTTCATCAAGGCGAGCGTGCGCTGCCGCGCGCGGGCAAGCGCGTCACGGTCATCCAGGCTGATGCACACCGTCACCAACCGCGACAGCACGCCGGCGTCGTTCGGATCCTCCTCCGAAAGCTTCACAAGCAGCCGCCGCGCTCCCGCAAAATCGCCGTCCGACGACAGCGTGGAGGCGGACTCGGAGAGAAACGCCAGCGCGTCACGCCCGCGCGACTGGCCCGCGAGCGCGTCCGCAATCACCTCGATGACCTCGGGGCGCCCCGGCGACATTTCAAGCAGGTGGCGCGCCTCGCGCTCGGCCTCGGCATGACGGCCCTCCTTGAGCAGGAACCGGCACGCGCGCAGATGTTGGTCAAGGCCGCGCTGCCTGTCGCCCCCGCGTTCGAGCAGCCTTGCGCTCTCGATGAGGAATGCCGGATGCGCCGAATCGATCGACAGCGCCAACTGGACCAGGTTGGCAAGGTCCCCGTGCCGCTCCATGGAGTGCGCCGAGACGATCGCCTCCTCGACGAGCGCAATCGCCTCGTCGCCGCGGCCGAGTTGCTGCAAGAGCCGCACCAGGCTCGCGCAGGTGCGCGCATCCCCGCCCCGCCACACGCTCATCTGGCGATAGACCTCCTCCGCCTCGGCGATGGCGCCATCCTCCTCCAGGATCTGGCCCAGCGCGCGGTAATGCGTCAGCGCCGCGTCAAAGTCCACTTCCTCCGCCGCGATCTCCCCGTACTGCCGCAGGGCACGCTTGTCGCGCGGATACAACTCGAGGACGGAATCCAGGACCGCGCGCGCCTCCGCAAACCGCTCGCCGCGCCGCAGGATCGCGATGAGGCGGTCCTGCATCTCGGCGGCCAGGTCATAATCCCCCACGTTCTCGTGCGCCTTGATCAACCGGCTCAGGACGCCCGTCTCCTCGGGATATTGCTGCGCGATGGTCACCAGCGTGTCGCGCGCCTCGTCCCACCACTCGGCGGCAATCATGCGATCAACCGCCACGAACGCGCGCTGCACCTGGGCGGCGGAGAGGGCGAACTGGTCCAGCAACTCGTTCAGCCGACGCGCCGGAACCGGACTGGTCGGATCGGCCTCCATCGCCGTCTCCAGCAGCGCCATCGCCTGGTTGTGCTCGTGGCGGGCGATATGCTGCTCCGCCCGCGCGAGCACCTCGCGCGCCGCCTCCTCGCGATTTCCCAGCGCCATCAACAGGTTGTCGATCATCGGCGTGGCATCGATGCCGCTGTCGGGGATCGTCGTCAGCAGGCGGTAAGCCTCGAGGGCGGTGCCCAGCTCGCCGGCCATCTCCGCCGCATCCGCCAGCAGCATCAACTGCTCCACCGCCTCCACGGCGTGGCCCCGCTCCAACGCCCCCACGGCGATGCGCCGCCGAAGCTCAAGGTCTCCCGGCTCGAGGTCGAGGTACTCCAGCGCCAGCTTCGCGAACAGTGCGTTGTCGCCGTCCTCGTGCTCCGCCTCGGCCAGTGGCTTCAGCCACCGCCGCAGCGCCGGCGCGTCGCCCATCTCGCGCGCCAGCTCGATGCGCGCGCGCAGCGGCCCCAGCTCCTCGCCGTGCTGCTCCAGGATCTGCTCGAGCCGCATGCGCGCCTCCTCGGCGTGCGCGTCGCGGCGATCGGGCGTCGCCAGCATCAGGTCCATGTACGTGCGCACCTCGGCCATCGCCTCCCCGAGGGCCGCCGAGTCCTCGGGCAGGTCGATGGCGAGCTGGAACTCGTCGATCAGCAGGCGCAGCGCTTCATCATACGGCAGCCGGCGCGAGCGCGCCAGCAGGTCGATCAGGTCGCCTCCCTCGTGGCCCGGGCAATCCACCTTGGAACACCGGTACACGTGCCCCCCATGCTCCACCATCAGCGTGCGAAACACCGCGTCGCGGTGGATCGGACAGGCCGCACGCACGCGCGACCCATCCCGCGAGATCGTCTCCGGGTGGAAATCGATGAACTCGAGCACATCGAGGGCATCGACCTCTGCCAGGATGCGCCGGATGGTGGACTTGGAGTAGATGCTCTTCATGGGATGAGGTCGCGGAGCGCCCTGCTGGTCTCGGAGGCAGCACTCTCGACTATGCCCCCCCGGCGGGCGTGTCAATGAGGGCGGCAGACACGCCCCGGTCCCCCAAGCCCCCTCACCCGGGCGGGGACGCGCGTGGCGACGGG
>CAYTRP010000029.1:4231-6058 GCA_964440195.1 uncultured Candidatus Sumerlaeota bacterium | reverse complement strand
CACGCGCCGGCCCCATCCAGCCCGTCGCCACGCGCGTCCCCGCCCGGGTGAGGGGGCTTGGGGGACGGGGGCGTGTGCCCTGCCCGGGTGCTTCGAGTTGACAATCGGCGCCTTCGCGGCGACCATCTGGCTAGATTGTCTAGATAGAAGGAGGCCCCCCATGACCTGGCAACTGGCCGAAGCCAAAAACAAGTTCAGCGAAGTCGTCGACAAGGCCCTCACCAAGGGCCCCCAGCGCATCACCCGCCGGGGCAAGGACACCGTCGTCCTCATCTCCGCCGAGGAATACGACCGATTGAAGGAAAAGAAGGACGGCAAGATGACCTTCAAGGAATACCTGATGAATGGGCCCAGCCTTAAGGGACTCGATCTGACCCGCAGCAGGGAGCTTCCCCGGGACGTCGACCTGTGAGGGTCCTCATCGACACCTGTGTCCTCTCGGAGATGCAGAAGAAGAACGGGCATCCGCGCGTCGTCGGCAACATGGACCTCATCGACGATGCCGACATGTTCACCTGCTCCATCGTCATTGGCGAGCTGATCAAGGGCGTGTGCCTGATGCCCCCGGGTCGCAAGCGGAGGGACCTCGACGCGTGGCTGGAGGGTGTCATCGGAGAATTCGAGGACCGCATCCTCCCCATCGACCAGGACGTCGCCATCTACTGGGGACGCCACCACGCCGAACGGCAGCGCGCGGGGGTCAATGTCCCCGTCCTTGATGGACTCATCGCCGCCACGGCCAATCTCCACGGACTGCACGTCGCCACGCGCAACGTGCGTGACTTCAGGGCGGCCGGAGCAAAGGTCTTCAACCCCTGGGTTTGAGAATCAGCGTCACGAAGTCGCCGGGCTGTCCCGTATTCCCGTCGCCGACCCAAACAGCGCCGCCGTCAGCGGTTTTTCAGCCGCCGGGAACGTCAGGATAAACCGTGCTCCCCCGTCGGGAATGTTTTCCGCCGTCAATGTCCCCCCGTGGGCTTCCATGACGCGCCGCGCGATGGGCAGCCCAAAGCCCGTGCCACCCTTGCGGCCCGAGACGAACACATCGAAGATCGTCTCCGAGAGGTTCGCCGGGATGCCGGGGCCCGTGTCCTCGACCAGCACGATCCACCGGGCCGAGTCCTGACGGATCGCCCGGATGCCCAACCGCCGCAGGTCCGCCTTCTCCAAAGCCTGCGCACCGTTCAACAGGATGTTCGTCAGCACCTGGCGCACCGCCGTGGGGTCGGCCATGATGTAGGCGTCTTCGGGGATGTCGCGGGACACCTCCACGCCGCGCGCCTTGAACTCCGGCTCCAGCAGGCTCGTCACTTCCGCCGCGATGGGCGCCAGGCGCAGCGCCTCGCGCTCCAGTTCCATGGGAATCGCGTAGTTCATGAAGTTTGTCAGTGTGCTGCTCAGCGACTCGATCTGCCGCTGGATTCCCGCCACGATGCGCGCGGCGCGCTCGGGCGACTCGTCCCGCGGCTCCTCCAGCTCCTCGCGCACGGCGTCCAGGTGCAGGTTCATCGCGTGCAGCGGATTGCGGATCTCGTGGGCGAGGCCGCTCGCCAGCGTTCCGATCGTCGCGAGGTGCTGTGCCTGCGCGTGGCGGCGGTTGAGCACCAAATGGCGGTTCGCCACGAAATGCAGCAGCAGGATCGCCGCGCCGAGGCACGCCACGATGATCGCGACCATCCACACCAGGCTGCGCGTGATCATGCGGCTCATCGGGTCCAGCGACCCCAGCACCGCGTCGGGCGACACGCCGTACTCAAGGAACCCCACCACATCCTCGCCCGAGCGGATGGCTACGCGGTCCGTCGTCACGCCGGCGGGCATTTCCAG
>CAYTRP010000029.1:0-4221 GCA_964440195.1 uncultured Candidatus Sumerlaeota bacterium | reverse complement strand
CTTCAACTCAAAGGTCAGGTCGTCGGTGTTGGGAACCATCCCCGAGAGGCTGTCCCCCTCGCGCATCATCGTCTGGAGCGGGATCTGGTTTTCGCCGTAGAGCTGGTACAGCGCCTGGCCTCCGCTGTCCACCATCGCGACCATCACGACGCCCCCCTCCCGCGTCATGATCTTCATCTGCGCCTGCAAGACCGCGTCATCCCGCGCCACCTCGGAGAGGTTCTTCAGCTCCCGCTGCTCCAGAATGCGCGCGATCTCCCGGCTCGACTCCTCGGCGACCAACCGCACCTGCTCGCGCGCCTCGTCCACCAGCCGGTTCTTCATCCCGTTGACGAGGAAAGCCGAGCTGAGGGCCACCACGAAGGCGATCGCGAGGAACGAGAGGATCCCCACCAGCATCGTCTTCATGCGCAGGGGGAGTTGGTCCACGGCCGCGCGCAGGCGCTCGCGCTTGCGACGCCGCGGCACGACCAGCCTGTCGGATTCACCCGCCATGGGCCCAGCCTCCGTCCATCCGCTTACGATTCCCGTGCCGGATTGCACAAGCCCGGAAAACCCTCTGGGCGTTCTGTGACTCGCGATCTCTTCATCGCTGCCCGGCGGTCTGGGCGGGCGGGGGGGGCGCCCACCCTCCACGACCCTCGGGGACGCCGAGAACTTTGGGCCGTCTCCTCATCCCGTTGCCATTGCCGCCCCCGCCCGTGGTGTGCAGTCCTTGAACTCGAGGACAACCATCCCCCCTTGGGAGGATCGTCCATGCGCTGGCTCCTCTTGCTTTGTCTCGTGGCCTCCGGGGCGGGTGCGGCCCCCGTCGTGATCGAAACACAACCGCCTAACGGCGCGCGCGACGTCGACCCAGCCACCGGATTCATTCGCGTCGTCTTCTCGGAACCGATGTCCCGCTCCAGTTGGTCCTGGTGTGGCGGCGGCTATCCCTTTCCCGCGATCAACGGCTCCCCCTTTTGGGAGGACGAACGCACCGCCCTCCTCCCCGTGACGCTCGAACCCCAGCATAGCTACATGTTGTCGATCAACTGTCCCAGCGCCCGAGGCTTTGTCTCCGCCAAGGGCGAGGAAGCCACCCCGCACCCGCTCCGCTTTGTCACGGGATGGGGCGATCCCCTCACCGCGAGCACCGATGCCAACAATCTCGCGGCCGTCCAGATGCTGCGCCAACTCCTCGACGAGCGTTACTCCTACGCCGATCGCCTCGGGTGGAATTGGCGCGCCGCCCTCGAGGAGGAAAAACCCTTCCTCCTCGCCTCGCCCAATGCCACCGAGTGGGCCCTGCGCGCCCTCCCCTTCCTCGCACGCTTCGAGGACAAGCACCTGCTCCTTGTCCTCCCCGACGGCGAATCCCTGAAGCCTTGGCGCCCTGCGGTCTTCTACAACGCCAACGATGACGCCATCCGCGCGCTCCTCGGCCCCCTCACCGTGCACCAGGATGTCGGCGCCTCGGCGCGGATCGACGGCATCGGCTATCTTCGCCTCGATTCCTGGTCCGGCGAGGAGGAGCACGAAAAAATCATGCACACCCTGCTCGACAGCATGCTCGACACGCGCGTGCTCATCCTCGACATGCGCGGCAACGGCGGGGGCGACGAGATCTACGCGCGCCGCCTTGCCGCGCGCTTCCTCGTCTCCGGCGAGGGCGGCATCTACGCGCGCCATCGACTGCGCGATCCCGATTCCCCCGGCGGGTGGACCGACTGGCGCGAGCGCCACATCCGGCCCGCCGAGAACCACAGCCGCTATCTCGGCCGCGTCCTGCTGCTTCAGGGACAGGTCTGCCTCTCAAGCAATGAGTCCTTCATCAAAATGATGCGCCTTTCTCCCCGCGTCACCACGTTGGGCGCCACGACGGGCGGCAGTTCCGCGCTCCCCCAGCGCCACACGCTCCCCAACGGCATCGAGATTTCCTTGGCCACCTGGTGGTCCACGCTCCCCGACAGATCGCCCCTTGAAGGCATCGGAATACCGCCCCAAATTCCCGTGGGGGGCGACTTCGCCACCTCCGATCCCGTGCTTGAGAAGGCCCTTGAATTGGCGAAAACCCCCGAAAAACCTGCTCAATAGGCCCCAAGCGCGGAAATCAACGTCAGAATGCGCTTGTCCCCGTTGGAGCGGCTGGAGAGAAGGACTCGGTTGAGGTATTGCTCGATTCCCAATTTGGAGGAAACAGAATGAACCGCATTCTTGGCAGTATCGCGATCGGAGCCGTGGCCCTGGTGATGAATGGTTGCGCTTGGGGACCCTCGGGTACGGGACCCGCAGGCACCTTTCCCGCCTTCATCTATACGGACAAGGCCGTCTATCCCGCGTCCAACACGTCGAGCACGGTCCATGAACTGACCACCGACGACTTCGAAATCGGCGGCACCGTCGTTGCCGAAGGCTCGATGGAGAACATCCTCGGCGTGATCGCCCGTGGCGACAACGGCTACCAGAACCTGCTCACGCAGGCCCGCGCCGCCGGCGCCGACGACGTCATCAACGTCCGCGTCGACGTCCGTCACACCAACGTCCTCACGTTCTACGTGAAGACCGACATCATTCTCACCGGCCAGGCCGTCACCTACAAGCGCTGAGGCCAGCCCAAGCGCAAGACGGTCCGACCCCGGTAACATCTCCAACCCTCCGGTCCCCATGAGGACCGGAGGGTTGACTCTTGTTTTCCCGGGCTCGGCACCGGCGCACCATGCCCCCAACTCACAAATCCCAGATCCCACTTCCCGGTTGAACCCCCACCCCGCCCCCCTGTTCCCTTCCGCCCCGCGGGAAACCCCCTGCCCAATTTTTCACCCTTCACCCTTCACCCTTCACCCTTCCCCGGAGCGCCCCATGGCAGAGCCGTTCGTTTACGAGATGTACCGCATGAACAAGCACTATGGCCAGAAGCATGTCCTCAAGGACATCAACCTGTGCTTCTATGCCGGGGCGAAGATCGGCATCGTCGGCGAGAACGGCGCCGGCAAGTCAACCCTGCTGCGCATCATGGCCGGCCTCGACGACAACTTCGAGGGCACGGCGCGGCCCGTCGCCGGTGCCCGCGTGAAAATGGTCCCCCAGGAACCGCGCCTCGACCCGGAAAAGACCGTGCGCGAGCACCTCGAAACCGCCTTTGCCGGCACGATGGCCCTGCTCAACGAGTTCAACGAGGTCAGCGAAAAGCTCGGCGAACTCGAAGGCGATGCCATGGACAAGGCCCTGGAGCGCATGGGCACCCTGCAGGAACGCCTCGACGCCATTGACGGATGGGAAATCGATTCCAAGCTCCGCATGGCCGCCAACGCGCTGGTCCTCCCGCCCGACGACATGAAGGCCGGCGTTCTCTCCGGTGGCGAGAAGCGCCGCGTCGCCCTTTGCCAGGCGCTTCTTGAACAGCCCGACATGTTGCTCCTCGACGAACCGACCAACCATCTCGACGCCGAGACCATCGACTGGCTCGAACATCAACTGAAGGACTTTCCCGGCAACGTCATCATCTCCACCCACGACCGCTATTTCCTGGACAACGTCACGAAGTGGATCCTTGAACTGGACAGCGGGCGCGGCATTCCCTTCGAGGGAAACTACACCTCGTGGCTCGGCCAGAAGCTCGACATCATGGCCAAGGCCGAGAAGAAGGAATCGCCCCGCCGCAAGGCGCTCGAGCGCGAGCTGAAGTGGATCAGGATGAGCACGAAGGACCGCCACGACCTCAGCCAGTCGCGCATCAAGGAATTCGAGCGCATCGTCGTCGACGAGAGCGCCGCCTCCAACGAGGAAGGCAACGCCGTCATCCAGATCGCCCCCGCCGCGCCGCTGGGCGACAAGGTCATCGAGGTCAACGGCGTCTCCAAGGGCTACAACGGCATCTCGCTCATCGAGGACCTCACCTTCTCCGTCCCCAAGGGCGCGCTGGTGGGCATCATCGGCCCCAACGGCACGGGCAAGACGACCCTGTTCCGCATGATCACCGGCACCGAAAAGCCCGATGCGGGCAACATCGACATCGGCTCCACGGTGCAAATGGCCCACGTCGATCAACACCGCGACTCCCTCGACCCCGACAAGTCCGTCTTCGACGAAATCACCGAGGGGAAGACCGAGATCAACTTCGGCAAGCAGGTCATCCCCGCGCGCAACTATGTCGGACGCTTCAACTTCAAGGGGAGCGACCAGCAAAAGCGCGTCGGCGACCTCTCCGGCGGCGAGGTGGACGCGGTTGCGCTCGCCGCC
>CAYTRP010000028.1:13994-15191 GCA_964440195.1 uncultured Candidatus Sumerlaeota bacterium | reverse complement strand
GGAGCGGGGGCGGTCTAGACCGCCCCCGCTCCGGCAATGCCGGCTCCCCCGGCCACTCCCCGCGAGTTTCGCGGCATCTGGATCGCCAGCCATGTCAACATCGACTGGCCCTCGCGGGCCGGCCTCCCCAGCTCCCAGCAACAGGCCGAGCTGGTCGCGATCCTCGACCGCGCCGTTTCGATGAACGCCAACGCGATCATCCTGCAAGTCCGGCCGACCGGCGAGACCCTCTACGCCTCGGACATCGAGCCGTGGGCCGCCGTTCTGTCAGGCACCCAGGGCACGCCCCCCAATCCGCCCTATGACCCCCTGGCCTTTGCCATCCGTGAAGCCCACGCCCGGGGGCTCCAGTTGCACGCGTGGCTCAACCCCTTCCGGGTCGGGACCGCGTCGGGCCGCAATTCCTCGCCCAGACATGTCTCCCAAACCCGGCCGGCCCTCGTGCGGCGCTATGGCGCCCAGCAGTGGATGGATCCGGGCGAGGCCGAAACCCAGGAGTACGTCCTGCGAATCGTGCGCGAGTTGACCGGCAAGTACGAGATCGACGCGCTGCACTTCGACGACTATTTCTACCCCTACAAGGAAAAGGACAAGAACGGCCGTGTGATGGATTTTCCCGACGAGTCCAGCTTCCGCAAGTACCAGACGGGGGGCGGGAAGCTGGCCCGCGCCGACTGGCGCCGCGATAACGTGAACCGCTTCATCCGCCGCGTTCACGAGGAAGTGCGCCGCTCCCCCAGGCCCATGCTCTTTGGCATCAGCCCCTTCGGCATCTGGCGGCCGGGCCACCCCGAGGGCGTTCGCGGCCTCGACGCCTACAACGAGTTGTACGCCGACGCGCGCCTGTGGATGCACGAGGGCTGGGCGGATTACTTCTCGCCCCAACTCTATTGGCGCATCGACGCCCCGGGCCAGAAGTACATGGACCTGCTCGGCTGGTGGGAAGCCCAGAACACGCGCGGACGGCATTTGTGGCCAGGCCTGGCGTCATGGCGCGCGGCGGAAGCCAGGGATGGCTGGTCCGTGGGGGAACTCGCGCGCCAGATCCAGATCGCGCAACAACGTCCCCGAACCACCGGCACCATCCTCTACAACACCTCCTCGATCATGAAGGGCTCCGGGGCCATCCCCAACGCCCTCTCGCGTGGGAGCGGTCCGTGGAGCCAGCCGGCGCTGGTCCCCGCCTCGCCGTGGATC
>CAYTRP010000028.1:11421-13984 GCA_964440195.1 uncultured Candidatus Sumerlaeota bacterium | reverse complement strand
TGGATCCGCACCCAGACCCCCGCCACGCCACGGATTACCGGTGAGCGGGGGGCAGCGGACGGGTCGCAGTTCCGGTTGCGGTGGGAGGCCAGCGGGGGCACCCCGCTCAACTGGGTCCTCAAGGTTCGCCGAGGCACAGGTTGGACGACCTCGATCCTGCCGCCAACCCAGCGCGAGGGGATGGTACAGATGAACACCACCCCCCGCCCCGACGTGGTGGCCGTCCACGCGGTGGACCGTCTGGGAAACGAGTCGGAGCCCGCACTCTGGCGCCTCCCCTGAAGGTGAGGAAGGGATTGACCCAACCGGCGGGGAAAATCCGTGGTCGGATCTCCGGGCGGACCGGTGTCCGCCCGACTTTGGGACCAAGACCCCTGGGAGGTCGAAAACGACAATCATGGATTTACTTGATGGAACTCGCGGCCTGGCACTTTCCGCCGGGCTTTTGGTGTTGGCCCTGTCCGGCTGCTCGCGCTCGCAATCCGGGCGCGACCTGGCTGCCGTCGAGCAGCCCGTGGTGGATACTGCCCTGGCCAAGGATGCCATTGCGGCGGACCAGTCTGCCGCCGCCGCGGCCCTCAAGTCCGGTCCCGCTACCGACAAGGTTCCGGTTCGCTACAACGTCGAGACGGGACAGATTTATCGCATGGAGATGCTCAAGGACCAGGTCACCGAGGTGACCATCATGGCCCAGACAACCCCGACGCGCCGCCTCGAAGTGATCGAGGGCACCTGGGAAATCGTCGACACCAACGTCTATCGCGAGATGTTCAATGCCCGATTCACCTTTGATCGCGTGCGATTTGGCGAGTACACCAACAAAGGCGCCGTTGGGTATGACTCCTCGATGGGGTCGGAGGCCCCCAGGCACGAGCGCGCCGTCATCTTGTCGGGCCTGGTGGGACAAAGCCTCGAAGTCACCATCACTCCCAGTGGCCGGATCGTGGACATGAGGGGGGGCGATGACCTGAGAGCGAGAGTCTTCGCCGCATTGCCGGAGGGAGAAATCGTCAACGACGTGCAGGCCCAGGAGCGGCTGCGGGAGGAGATCACCTCCGACGAGGCCCTCGCGGTGATGCTCGAGACCTATCTTGTCACGCTGCCGGGCACGGTTTTCCCCCTTGGGGGAAGTTGGACCGAACTGCGCCCACTCCCTCAATTTCGCAGCATCAACGAGCGGCGCATCCTCGTCGACAAGCGAAACGACGATGGCACCATCACCGTCCAGCGCGACAGTGTCATGAAGCCGCAGACCGAGGGTGGGACCATGGGGCGCCAGGTCAGCGACATGATGGCCTTCCAGATCGACTCGGGCAGTGCCAGCACCATCACCAAGATCTTCGAGTCCACCGGCTGGGTCAAGGAAGCCGCCACCTCGGGCACCACCCAGAGCCGCATCATCATGCGCGCGCTCGAATCGGCCGAGCTGCCGCGGCCGCCCATGACCTCGCGCGAGCGCGTCTTCGTGCGGCTGCTCGGCGACGGCGTCGAACCCACGCCGAACTTTGTGATCGATGAGAATGTCCAAGAGGAAGAAGTGAAGAGCGAGTAACGAAAGGCACCGCGTGAAGATCCCCCTCCTGTTCGTCCTGATCGTGATGGTGGCCCTGTTGTCGCCGGGCATCACGGGTGCCCAGGACCATCGCGCCTCCGTTGTCATCCCCACGGGCATGGACATCGATGGTCTCGGCATGGACGCACGCCGGGCGCTCAATGCCTGGGAGCTGGCCGCCCAATCGCCGCTCCCCTCGGAGTGGACGCTGTTGTCCCTCGCGCCGGGAGAGACCGTCCGTGTCGCCCGCGATGTCTTCGTGCTCATCGTCGAGTCGAGTGGCGACACGCCAAAGCTCCTGGTTGTCGGCCCCGACGGTCCGAAGGACGTTGTCCTCACGCGTGGGGAGCCGGTGGCGGTGGGTCCCCTCGAGGTGCTCATGACCAACCATCTCGGGGCCCTGCATCGCACCGAGATCCTGGTGCGCGGCGCCGGTTCTGCCAGTGAATTGTTTGCCGACTCTGCCGGTACGATCATCTCCTCCACGCGCATCACCGCCGTCGAGGGCGCGCCCGCGCGCATGGTCGTGGAGGGCACGGACGAACGCTCGGTGATGTTCGTGAAGACTTACCTCGAAGAGCGCGTGCGCGGCCAGTCGCGCGAGGGCGCCGCCGTGCAGGCACGCCGCGACGTCCCCCCGCGACCGGACGGTGCCATCGAGGTCGGCGGCATCGTCGGGCGGGCCACGACCCTCGATGGCTTGTATCGCGATCCGGTGAACCTGCGCCTGCCACCGGACTTCGAGTCGGCCGGATTCCACACGGCCATCGTGACGCTGAATCTCGTGCGCGGATCGAGCGACGCCCTGCGCGAGCTTTCGATGTCGGGCTCCTATGACAGCGCCGGGCGCGCGTCGCCCAATCCCCGCGTGCGCGCCCGCACCGAGGGATCAGGCGCCACAACGGTGCGGGTGGGGGAGCGCGGGGATCGCTTCCAGGGCCAATTGCGCGCGCTCGAACGCAGCGGCAGCGTGCGCGTCGAGAGCAGTGCGTTCCTGCGCGTGCCCCTCGA
>CAYTRP010000028.1:0-11411 GCA_964440195.1 uncultured Candidatus Sumerlaeota bacterium | reverse complement strand
TCGGCGATCAACACAGCGGACAATCCGGTGTGCTGCGTGCGCGCCGCGTCGGGTCCGACATGGTTGAATTGATGGTGGACTCGCAGTCGGGCGATTGGTCGAGCCTCGGCTCCGTGAGCACACGCGTGCGGGTGCGCGATGGAGCCACCGTGCCCCTCGCGCGCAGCGCCACCAGCATCACGCGCGAATCACGCTCCGGCCCGCCCATTGTCGGCGACATCCCGTTCGCGGGGCCGCTCATCGGCTCCAGCAGCCGCTCCAGCCACCAGAGCGACTATGCCCTGTTCGCGACCGTGGTGGTGGAATGACCGCCAGCTCATGGCATGTCAGGCAACGGCCAGGCGGACGACGCCGTGGATGGCCACCAGGATGAAGAGATACATGAAGAGGATGCCCGCCCCGCCGTCGGGCAGCTCGAACATCGAGCGAATCACGATGATCGACGCCACCAGCCAGAACAACACCGCGCCGATCATGATCAGGGCCGACGGAAAGACAAAGAGATAAATCCCGATGCACGACACGATGTAGAGCAACACGACGCACAGCGCGCAGCGCAGCAGCGATTCCCTCTGCCCGGTCTTGGCCATCCAATTCACCGTGAACCACATCGCAAAGGTGTTGATCAGCAGGGCGATGGGCAGGGCAACCCCCCAGTGCTGCGGGCCGAATTCCAGGACAAACTGGCGGAACTGTTCCATCATGCTCCCCCTGCTGGGATGATTGAGAAAAAGCTCCACCAAGTTACAATTTGTTTCACGCCAATCATGTGCGTCCTCCCGCCCGGTGTGTCAATCTCAACCTCCCCACGCGTCAGCGGCGCCCCTTGATGGCCAGCGACTTTGTGTAAAGTTCCAGCGTGCGGTCGATCATCGCGTCGAGGCTGAAGCGGGCGGCATCGTCCCACGCCGCCTGCGCCATGCGTGCGCGTACGGCCGCGTCTCCTGCCAGTCGCTGCATGGAAAGTGTGAGCGCCGAGACGTCACAGGCCGGAACCACGAGGCCGCTCTCGCCATCACGCACCTGCTCGCGCGCACCGCCGACATCGCTGGCGACGACGGGCAGGCCCGCGGCCAACGCCTCGAGGATCGCGTTGGAGAATCCCTCGTAGGTGGACGGGAGGACGAACACATCACTCCCTGCCAAGAGATGCGGCATGTCGTCTCGCTGACCGGGAAGGGCCACGGCATCGGCGATTGCCAGATCCGTCAATTGTTGCTCCAATTCCTCCCGCAGTTCGCCCTCTCCCGCGATGAGCAGCCGTGCCTGCGAATGTTCGCGATGCACCGACGCAAAGGCCTCGAGCAATTGGCCCTGGTTCTTCTGCTCCGACAATCGCCCGGCGTTGAGAAAGACCACCGCCTCTGACGGCCATTGGAACTCCGCGAGGAGCCCGGCGCGCGCTTCCTCGCGTGAATGCGAACGAAACGCATCCAGCTCCACTCCGTTGAGCAGGACTTCAAGACGCGGCGGCGGATAGGGCGCGAGGGATTCCCGAATGTCCTGCGCGACGGCCTCGGATACGGCCAGCATCGCCGACCGCACACGCGAGAGCACTTGGTCCGTGCGCACCCATTGTTTGCGGCCATAGGTGTGCATCGTGTGCACCTGCGCGAAGATCGCGGGCACGCCGGCCATCCGCGCGGCCATGGTCGCCAGCATGTTCTGCCGGAAATTGTGTGAGTGCACGACGTCGAAGCGCTCGCCCTTCATCCACCGCGACAGCTTCCACGCCTTGCGCACCGACCACCACTTCGCGACGGGGCGCACCACCACGCGCACACCCGCGCGACGCAGCTCCTCGGCGTTGGGTCCCTCGGCCTCGATGCACAACACCGTCACGTCGTGACCACGCGCGGCCAACTCGCGTGCCACGCGCACCAGACGAAGCTGGACGCCTCCGTGCCGCAGTTCATTGATGACGCGAAGGATCCTCATGCCCGATGCCTCTGCACTAGAGGCGAACGGGACTCAACAGGAGCGAGGGCAACCGGGGCGGGTTGCGACGCGCTCATTCCGTTTCGGCGTTGGGGACCGGGGGCTGGGGCGCGTAATCGGGCAGATAACCGGCCGTGGCCTGCAGGAGGAAGAAGTCGCGGTTCGACTCGATCTCGCTCAGCCATTGGGTGCGGGCCGGCTCGGGGTACTGGCGGGAAATCTTGCGCGCGAGGCGGCGGGATTGCTTGGCGATGGCGTGGTCGTCGGGCACCGCCTCGTCGGAAATCCACGAGAGGATCGCCAGCGCCCAATCGGGAAGCTGCAGGAGGTCGTAGCAAACGACGGCGAGGTTGTGCAGCGCCGCCAGGAATTGCTGATAGCTCTCCTCTTCCTCGGCGGCCGACTGCACCAGTGCGCGCGCCGTGGTCAGCGCGCGGTCATGGTTCTGGCCCAGCAGCACCGAGATTTCAACAAACTTGGTGTAGGCGAAATTGCGAATCGGGGTCGCGACGTCCCCATCCGCCTCCGAGGCCACCACGACGGCCTGCTCAATGGTGCCCAACGCATCGGCAACCCGGCCGCAGACTGCGTTCATGTAGGCGAGATTGGCCTGACAGATCAGCAGGGGGGTCTTGTCCTCAAGCGTCTCGGCGAGGATGACCGCTTCGCGCATCTTGGGAAGGGCGGGGTCAAGCTCAGGGCCTTGCTGACGGCTAAATATCGAGGCCGCCTCGCGCATCAGTTGGCTGATTTCCCGTCGCTTTGTTTGGTCGTTTTCCACTGTTGGGCCCCGAAGAGACGCCGACTCCCTGAAAGACCTTTCCCGAACCGTGTGGCTGCAAGTTCCATACACGATTCATGATGAGAGAATGGAGGAGGACGTGAGGCGGTGTCAACGTCGCATGGGGCGGGGGGACACGGAAGTGCCCCGGCGGACAGTGCCGGACGTCCGGATGACAGATCACCGCCCCACCGCATCGCTCACTTCCCGAAGGGAAAGCGAAATCGGGCGCTCGAACCATTCACCTGTTTCTCACGCTTCCCTCAAGTGTTAAGCAGCGCGCCGCGCTTGCCGCGTTCGATGCGCGCCACGGCGTCGTGGTTGTGGATGCTCTCGTAGTTCGTGCACTGCACGCGATACCAGTCGACCACGCCGCGCGCGTGATAAGGCGCGATGCGCAGGGCGACATCGCGCACGATGTCCTCGACGAACTTGGGGTTGTCGTAGGCGCGCTCGGTGACGGCCTTCTCGTCGGGGCGCTTGAGGATGGGATACAGTTGGCAGCTGGCGCTTGCTTCGGCGATGTCCACCAGGTCCTCGAACCAGATGAACTCGCCGCCCGATGGCTGCAGGTCGATACCGATGCGCGAGCGCTGGTTGTGCGCGCCGCGCTCGCTGATCTCGCGGCTGCACGGGCACAGGCTCGCGGCCATGACCTCGACCCCGATGCGCTTCTCGACCAGCCCGCGCGCGTTGAGCGCGGCGCTGATGCGGCAGTCATAGTCGAGCCTGCCCACGATGCCCGTGACGGGCGCGGGGCGGTCGAGGAAGATGGGAAACTGGATGTCGATGTAGGCCGTCTCGGCGTTGAGGGCCTCGCGCAGGTGCAACAGCACGTCGTCGATGGCCTCGGGCCTGAGTTCGTGCTGGCGCTCCTCGAGCGCGATCATGAAGCGCGACATGTGCGTCCCCTTCTCATAGTGGGGGAGGCTGACGCGCATCGAGACGCGCGCCACCGTGTGGCACACGCCCCCCTCGCGCATGGGGATCGAGAGCGGGTAGCGGATGTTTCCAACGCCCACTTCATCAATGGCGATGCCGCGAGGATCCGGCGTTTTCTGGATATCGGGGAGCCCCTGCAGGCCCGCGGTGGTGGGAATCTGTGTCATGGGAATCATCCGTGTTCTCTTTCTTCGCGTCCTCGCGCCGAAAAACCGGTCTGGGGAGGGCGAGGATGGTTCAGCGCCCTCTCGCGAGTCTTGGGGTAACCAGATTTGCGCCAGTTCCTCGCCGGACTGCCCCGTGGGGGAGTTTCCTGACACTACCGCAGGGATTTGACCAGTGGATCTTCCACCAATCGGTAGATTCCCATTTGGTCGCGCAGCGGAATCGGAATGGCCCCGGCGGTCTTGGCGTAAAACTCCGTCGGTCCGGCACCGCCGATGATGGCATAGGTGTAGCCCAGGGACTGGAGCCCGGCCAACGCCGCGACAAACAGCGCCTTGCCGATGCCTTTGCCGCGCATGGCGGGGTCCACGCCCGTGGGGCCGAAGTAATTGCGCCGCGTGCACTCATAGGCCGAAAATCCGACGATTTCCTTGCCGTCGCGCAGCGCGATGAACGCGGTCACCGGCTGGTGCGTGAAGGCGACGGCGACCTCCTCGGCCCAGGACCGGGGAAAATCCGGCGCCTCCAGCGAATAGATGAAGTCGCGCAGCTTGCTTTGCTGCCACGGGTGAGGGCGCGTGATCGTGATGCCCTCGGCGCGCAGCTTGTCGATCAGGTCGGCGATGGGAGGAAGTTCGACGAGTGACACCAGCATGTCGGGCATGGAGGGGCTCCTTGGGAGCAATTGGATCGCTGAATGTGAGCCCAACCGCCCTTGCGGGACAAGCGACAGATAGGACGAAGAGGGACCAGGGGACCTCTTCGTCCCTCACCATCCCGCGCGGATCGCCATCGCCGGGGGATCGCCGGGGAGACCTTCGAGCGTTGGAATGTCGCCGGGCTCCGCGCGTTCAAAGGGACTTGCCGGCGGGCGCGCCACGAGCGCTCCGGCGGGTAGGCGCATGCCGGGAAACAGGATCAGCGTGCGCGCCGCGTCGAGGCCGCGCTCATGAAAATCCGCCGGTGCGGGCCGGTCATGAAACAACACGTAGTAGTGCGCGTAAGGAACTTCCGCCGACAGGACGTTGGGGCCGCCGGGCTGGCGCTCGTCCATCGCGGCAAGGGCTTCCAGCACGCCGTACTGCCACGGAGCGCCCTGGCGCGAAAGCACCGGCAAGGCGAGCACCAGCAGCACGAAGGTGACGCACGCCGAGGCGGCAACCGCGGCAACGGCGCGGCGCATGCTCAGCCACTCGATGAGCAGCCTAACGCCCAGCGCGCTCGCCAGATGCACCGCCGGGAAGAACAGGATCGAGCGCAAGGCGTGGGGGATGCCCTCCGCCGTGAGCGCCGCCGCGACCGGCGCGGCCAGCAGCCACACCGACAACAGGCGCGCGCCGGGCGGTCGCTTCCAGGCGAGGGCGACCAGGCCCAGGAGGAAGAACGGGGCCTCGGCCCAGGGCATCAGCCCCGACAGCGGAAGCGAGTGGCGCGGATTGGCATCGCCTGTCACAAATAGAAATGTTGGTGAAAAATGCGAGAGATAGTTGAACAAGGCCGCGACGAGTGCCCCGGCAATCGACCGGTCCGCGAAGAGGCTCACGCGACCGAGGCGCGCGGACCCCTCGGTCAGCGTGAAGAGGACCAGGGGAATCTCGATGGCCGCGAAGAGCAGCGCCGCCGGAAGCAGGTCGCGCCATCTCCCGCCCCGCGCGCGAAACTCCCACGCGGCGCCCAGCGCGATCAGCGGCACCACGAGTCGCGCGGGATCGTAGGCATACGCCGCCAGAGCGAGCAGCGCGCCGCTGACGAGCGACAACGCGCGGCGATGGCGTTCGTGCGCCGTCGCGATCCGCAGCAGGCAAAACACGCCCAGCGCGACGAGCAGCGGGAGCGTGATGCCCTGCTGCGCCCAGCGACTGAAGAGGACATGCGTCGGCGAGAGGGCGACGAACAACGCAGCGGCGAGGGGAACGAGCGGCGGCTCGTCCTCGCGCGTGAAGAGAAGCCGCGCGAGCAGAAACGTGGCAATCACCGTCAGCGTGCCCACCAGCGCGGCGACGAACCGCGTCGTCCAGACATGCAGACCGAAGATGCCCACGATGGGCGCCGAGAGGTATTGGTAGATGGCCGAGGTCTTCACGCCCCCGGCGTCCACGAAGATTGGGAGCAGGCGTGTCGTCTCGATGGTGCCGTCCGGGAGGAACTGCCCCTGGCGCGCGGTGGACCAGAGTTCGAGCGCGGTGTACCCCTTTTCCGCCTCGTCGCGGAAGAGGCCGGGGGGCAGGCCTTCCAGGTTCCAGAACCGCGCGAGCGCCGCCAGCATCACAATGGCGGCGAGGCACAGGCGCGCCCGCGATGACGAAAGGGTGATGGTGCCGGATCCGCTCATGCGCGAGGAATGCCGGAGCGCGCGGCGCGTGGCAACGGCCAAGCGGGGCGGGCGGGCGGGCAATGGGGCCAATAGGTCAAATGGGTCGAATAGGTCCCATGGGACGTATAGGACCTATGGGCAAATTCACGGGGCCCCGGTGGAACTTGCCAGCCTGCTCAGTCCTTCACTTCCACGATCAGCTCCACCTCGACGGGCGCATTCAGCGGGAGAACATTTACCCCCAGCGCCGAGCGAATGTGCCGGCCCTTCTCGCCAAAGATGTCCTCCAAGAGCTTCGACGCGCCGTTGGCCACGATGGGCTGGTTGGTGAAGTTGTCCATGGACTGGACATAGACGACGACGCGCACGACGCGCACGATCTTGTCGAGGCTGCCGATGACCGCGCGGATCGCGGCCAAGGCATTGAGGCACGACTGGCGCGCGTCCTTCTGCGCTTCCTCGGGGGCGATGCCCCCCTCCCCCACCTTGCCGGTGCGCATCATGATTCCCTCGATGGTGGGGAGTTGCCCGCTGGTCAGCACCAGATTGCCGGTGCGGATCGCGGGGATGTAGATGGCCACGGGCTTGGGAGCCTCTGGGAGCGTGATGTTCAGCTCGCGCAGGCGGGCTTCGGGTCCACCGGGCAGCGGCGCATTCGGATCCAAGGTGGGTTTCTCCTCGAGGGCGTTGATCGGAATGATGCCGCGATTCAGCTCGGCGGCAAGACGTGATTCGATGGCGGGCAGGCTCCACAAGGTTCCGCGCAGGCCAAGGAATTCGGCAATGGCGCGGACATAATCCTCGGCCAGGTCCGAATGGGCGCGGCCCCTCATCCACTTCGCGAGGGCGGCCACCTCGGCGGGAGACTCGGGGGCGCCATGCAGGCGCTTTTGGGTCGCCCGCAGGAGGTTCTGGAACTCCGCCAGATCGCGCCCCGCCGGGAGGAAGGGGCGGAGCGGCTCGCAGTCGGGGATGTCCATCTCCTCGCGGCTCTGGTTGATGAAGTCGCGGAACTCGCGGGTCTGGGCGGCCTTGTCGAGCCACGGCTGCCGCCCCTTTGGGTCGAGGCTCCAGAAGTTGTCGCGGTGATCCGGGGCTTCCGTGCCGGCCGGAAATGGGTTTTCCGCCAGCCACAACTGCGCGGCGATGTCCATCAACCGGTCTTCCTCGCCGGAATCCTCGCCGCACCCGCTCTCGAAGAAAAACGCCAGGCGGTCGGACGCGTACAGCCGCAGGTCGAGCCCCTCGCTGTCGTAGCAATTGATCTCGATGTGTGTCGCGGTGGGAAGATCGGGCACGTCCTTCCAGGAAACCCCCAACGGAAGGTACGCGTTGAGCCACTTGCCATAGGGCGAACTGATGACGCCGGGCCGGGAGCCGCGGAGCACGGCGGCCGCCAGAAGGCGCCCGCGCCCGGAATCCGGTATGTGCAGACAGGTCACGTGCGCAAAGACACCCACTTTCGGCCCCCACACATGTCCGGGCGAACGGCTTGCGCTCGCGACCCGGGAGGTGTTGATCACGGGGGGAAACATGAGGACGGCGCGCCGAAGCATCAACCCCTTTCCACCGGACACGACACGATGACCACCATGACAGCCGGGCGCCGCCGCCTTTGGGAGGAACTGCTGCACGGAGGCGGGACGCGCCCGCGTCTCATGGCCATCGTCAATGCGAGCCCCGAGTCGTTCCACGCCGGCTCCGTCGCGCGCGGCCGCCAGGCCGTCCGGGAGGCCTGCCTGCGCCTCATGGAGGAAGGCGCCGACATGATCGACATCGGGGCCATGTCCACCGCCCCCTACAAGGAGACACGCATCTCCGTCGAGGAGGAGCGCGCGCGCATGATCGAGGCCGTGAGCGCGGCGCGCGAGGTGTGCGACCTGCCCCTGACGGCGGACACCTCGCGGGTCGCCGTGGCGCGCGCCGCGCTCGACGCCGGGGCTGACGCCATCAACGACGTGACCGGCCTGCACGGCGATGCCGGGATGGCGCGCGTGGTGGCCGAGCGGGGCTGCGGCGTGATCCTGATGGCCAACGGCATTCAACTCGGCGAGGCGGCCGAGGGCGAGGAGCCCGTGTCCTCCACGCGCCAGTGCCTGGAGAAGTGCCTGGCCCTGGCCGACGGCGCGGGCATCGCCCGCGAGCTGATCTGCCTTGATCCCGGGATTGGCTTTTTTCGCGGGCGGCGCATCCCGTGGTTCAAGTGGGATCTGGCGCTACTGCGGCAACTCGACGTGTTCGTCGCGCAGGGCTTGCCGCTGGTGGTGTCGGCCTCGCGCAAGTCATTCCTCGGCGAGCTGTTGCAGCGCCCCCGGACGGACGACCGCCTGGCCGGTTCGCTGGCCGTGGCGCTGGACGCCACACGCCGGGGCGCGCGCATCATCCGCACCCACGACGTGGCCGCGACGCGCGACGCGCTCGCCATGGATGAGATGCTGCGAAGGTCCTGAGTCCCGATTCCCTCACGCGCTGACCATGTCCAGTTGCGCGACGTCTTCCTTGGTCAGGGTCAGGCGCGTGCCTTGCAGCACTTCCTCGAACTGCGCAAGGGACGTGGCGCTGGCGATCGGCGCGGTGATGCTCGGGCGCTGGATGAGCCAGGCGAGGGCGACCGCCGCCGGGGCAACACCGTGGCGCGCCGCCACTTCCTCCACGGCGGCGAGGATTGCAAAGCCGCGCAGCGTCAGGTAGCGGGCGATCTGCGGGCCGCGCGGGCTCTTGTGGAAATCCGCCTCGGAGCGGTACTTGCCCGTCAGGAATCCGCGTGCCAGCGAGAAGTAGCTGATCACGCCCACTTTCTCCCGCAGGCACAACGGTTCCAGTTCCGCCTCGAACTCCGCGCGGTCGTGCAGGTTGTAGTTGGGTTGCAGGGAAACGTAGGAGGGAATGCCATGGGCCTTGCTGATGGCCAGCGCCTCGGCCAGACGTGGGGCGGAGTAGTTGGAGGCGCCGATGGCGCGGACCTTTCCCTGCCGCACGAGCTGGTCATAGGCCGCGAGCGTTTCCTCCTGCGGCACCTCCGGGTCATCCTGGTGGGATTGATAGAGGTCGATGACGTCGGTCTGGAGGCGGCGCAGCGAATCCTCGGCGGACTGGAGGATGTTCGCCGCGCGCAGGCCCTTGGACCCGTCGCCCATGACCATGCCGACCTTGGTGGCGATGGTAACCTTGTCCCGCTTGCCGCTCGCCTTGAACCAGCGCCCGATGACCTCCTCGGACTCGCCCCCCCGGTGGCCGGGAGCCCATGTGGAATACATGTTGGCCGTGTCCACGAGGTCGAAGCCCGCATCGACAAACGCGTCGAGCAGCGCAAAGGATGTCCTTTCGTCGGCTGTCCATCCAAAGACATTGCCGCCAAACGAAAAGGGGGCGACGTGCAGGCCTGAAGTGCCGAGGGGGCGCTTTTGCATGGTTGGGGGGATTCCTCGTGGAATTGGAACCGGCCTGGGAGAACCGCCGGGGTGAGGGAAAAATGGCAGCGCGGGACGCCGGGGGGCGCAATCCCCGTTGCCGACAATGGCGCCATGCCGCCAAGGTCCGATGACTTCGCGGGCAAGGGGACCTGTCATGGACCGTCTGTCGCCGACCGACCTCTCGACCTTGTGCGCCAAGATCAACTCGGCCGTCGACGTGAAGGAGTTCGTCCCGCTCCTTCAGTACTATCCCGAGAAGGCCCTGCAAGCCTTCGGACTGTGGCGCATGTATTGTCCCATCCACGAGGAAACCCTCTTTCGCACGCTCGTCATCAATCCGCGCCGCAACACGTGCCATTGCGAATACAGTTGCTGTCCCGCGCACCAGCCGTCGGACCTGGTGGACCTGTTGTGCAAGGTGCGCAAGATCGCGCGCCCGGATGCCCTGTTGTTGATGATCGAGACCTTCGGCTTCGAGCGGCTCAAGATCACCGGAGAGCAGGAGTCGCAGATCAAGGCGCTGCTGGAAGAGGACCGCGAGCTGTCGGACTTCGCGGACATGGACTGAACCGCGGTTTCCCAAACCGGCTTCATCCCCGTTCACCGCAATTCATCGGTGTCCCGGTCCCGTTCAGCGTCCGCCCCGCAGGTTGAACCGCATCTGCGGCGCATACAAGTCCGGCTCCAAGAGGAAGGAGTCGTGTCCCTTGTCGCTGTGCACCGTGATGTACTGGAAATCGATCCCATTGGCCTTGAGCCCATCGGCGATCTCGCGCTGTTCCTCGGGATAGAAGCACGCGTCCGACGAGATCGTGAAGATCAGCCACTTCTGCCCGCGACAGGGTGCCAGCGTCTCGCGCACGTCGCCCCCCGCGATCTGCGCCGGCAAGTCGAACGACTGCCACATGTTGATGATGCGCAGGTACGCATTCGCGTCGAACCGGGCGACGAAGCTCTTTCCCCTTTGCAGGAGGTAGCTCTCGATCTTGTGCTCGAGCAGGTACCCCGCCAGCAGGTCGTCGGGCTGGATGATCACGTTGCGCGCGCGCTGCTCCATGTACTCCAGCGAAACGAAAGTCTTGTGGCTGATCATGCGCGCGAGCGCCAGCCCGCGCCAGGGCAGCTCGTGTCCATAGTAATCCCCGCCGCGAAAGTTGCGGTCCTCCGCAATGGCGAAGATCTGCTCGAAGTTCAGCGCCTTGGCCAGCACCGTCGCCCGCAGGCCGCTCGCAATGGGAATCGCGCAGTGCAACCGCCCGGGATAGCGCACCGCCAGGTCCATCACGCAAAAGCCCCCCATCGAGCCACCGATGGCCGCGTGCAGGCGCTTGATCCCGAAGTGATCCACCACCCGCAGGTGCATGTCCACGCAGTCCGAGATCGACGGGAACGGGAAGGCGCGGCCATAGGGACGCGATGTCCCCGGCACCAGCGTCGCCGGACCCGTAGACCCATAGCACCCACCGAGAAAGTTGCAGCAGATCACAAAGAAATGATCCGTATCCATGGCCTTGCCCGGCCCGATGAACGCGTCCCACCACCCGGCATGATTCTCCGGCGTCCAGAACCCCGTTCCCGGACCCGCCGGATCATGCCCCGCCGCGTGCTGGCTTCCCGACAGGGCGTGAAAGATCAGGATGGCGTTGTCCTTCGCCTCGTTCAGGCGACCCCACGTCTCGTAGGCGATGGTGATCGGGCCCAGCATCTCGCCATTATGGAGCACGAACGGCTTGCCGGCCGTGGCGACCTTGAGGAACCGGGTGGGGGAAGTGTCAACGGGCGTGGTCAAGGGATGGAAACCGTCAAGTCAGGGGATGGGCCCAAATGAAGGGACCGGGTTGCACCCCGTGGTCGAGGC
>CAYTRP010000027.1:1721-15571 GCA_964440195.1 uncultured Candidatus Sumerlaeota bacterium | reverse complement strand
TCGGCCTACAGCGCGGCGGATTTCGAGAAGGCCGTGCCCGTCGTGAAGCCGGCGGTGCTGCAAAGCTGGGCCCACGCCATGGACACGCAGTTCATCCGCGAGGGCTCTGCAATCGCCAAACTAATGGCGGCGAACCAATTGTCCTTCGTGGCGTTCAGCCCGCTGAATCAGGGACTGCTGCTCGACAAGTTCGATCCGGAGAATCCCCCGACGTTCGAAGCCGGGGACCATCGTCAGGACAAGCCAAAGTTCTCAACCGAGTCGCTGCGCGCGTTGAAGCCAAAGATGGCGGCGCTAAAGGAGCGTTTTGGCGCGACGACGGAGGACCTCGCCGCCGTCGCGCTTCGCTATGTGCTGGGCTTTGCGAATGTGGCCTGCGTCATTCCCGGCTTCCGAAACGAGCGCCAGATCGCCTGCAACCTGGCGGGTGCGACGCGGCCGTTGACGACGGCGGATCGAGCGTTCGTTGCGGGGTTGTTTTGAGGGGAGAGACAATCGCCTCGCTTGAAACGCGGGAGCAGCGAGCGACCTGGAGCCAAGGGCAACTCTTCCCGTCCTATCGGCTTGCGGCTCTGAAAAGCCTGCGGGGAAATGCCCCGCCATCCCATGAAGGCGAGCCGTTTCGTGACCCATCCGGTCGAGACCTATCTCAAGTCCCTCTCGGAAATCCACCGCACCGGCGCGGCGACGGCGGAGACGTCCTACTACGGCGCCTTGGAAACCCTGCTCAACGAGATCGGCGGCAAGCTGAAGCCAAAGGTCCGCGCCGTGCCCCAACTCACGAACACCGGGTCCGGGTCCCCCGACTTCGGGCTCTTCACCGCCAACCAGTTCCAACGCGCCAGCGACCGCGAACCCGTCAAGGATGCCAAGCCGGAGCGCGGCGCCATCGAGGTCAAGGGCTGGAAGGACGATTCCTTTGTCACGGCGGAATCGGGTCAGGTGTCAAAATACTGGAAGCACTACGGGCTCGTGCTCGTCACCAACTACCGCGATTTTGTGCTGGTGGGACGTGATGACAAGGGGCAGCCAATCCGCCTCGAATCGCATCGTCTGGCAGGATCGGAAGTTGCCTTTCGCGAATTGATGCGGCACCCCCAAAAGACCGCCAAGGAACGCGGCGACCGGTTCCTCGAATTCCTGTGTCGCGCGATGCTGTACGAGGCCGCGCTGACCTCGCCCGAGGACCTCGCATGGTTCCTCGCCTCCTACGCCCGCGAGGCACGCCACCGCGTGGCGGCCGCCGCCGACCTGCCCGCCCTGACGAGTCTCAAGAAGGGCCTTGAGGAAGCGCTTGGCATGACATTCGAGGGCGAGAAGGGAGAGCACTTCTTCCAGGCAACGCTCGTGCAGACGCTCTTCTATGGCGTGTTCTCGTCGTGGGTGTTGTGGCATCGCGATCATGCGGACCAACCCGGGGCGCGGTTCGATTGGAAGAACGCCGCGTGGACGCTGCATGTGCCGATGGTGGCGAGTCTGTTCAACCAGATCGCCACCCCGCAAAAACTAAAGCCGTTGGGGGTGGCGGAGGTGCTTGACTGGGCCGGCGACGCGCTCAACCGCGTGGATCGTCCGGCGTTCTTCACGCGGTTCGAGCAGGAACACGCCGTGCAGTATTTCTACGAGCCGTTCCTGCAAGCCTACGACCCGGAACTGCGCAAGGACCTCGGCGTGTGGTATACCCCGCCGGAGATCGTGAAGTACCAGGTCGAGCGCGTGGACACCGTGTTGCGCGAGGAACTGGGCATCGCCGATGGATTGGCCGACGAGAACGTGGTGATCCTCGATCCGTGCTGCGGCACGGGGGCGTACCTTGTGGAAACGCTGAAGCGCATCCACCGCACGCTGGCGGAAGCCGGCGGCGGCGCGCTCATGGCGCAGAAACTGAAGAAGGCCGCCATCGAGCGCGTGTTCGGCTTCGAGATCCTCCCGGCGCCATTTGTCGTGGCGCACCTGCAACTGGGCCTCATGCTTCGTCTTCTGGGTGCGCCGCTGGACCACGACAGCGACCAGCGCGCGGGCGTGTACCTGACCAATGCGCTGACGGGGTGGGAGCCACCGAAGAAGCCGAAGAACGAACTTCCCCTGTTTCCCGAACTGATGGAGGAGCGCGACGCGGCCAACCGCGTGAAGCGCGAGACGCCCATCATCGTGATCCTGGGCAATCCGCCATATAATGGCTTTGCGGGCGCGGCGATGGAAGAGGAACGCGACCTGGTGACGGGCTATCGGACGACGAAGCGAGCACCCAAACCGGAGGGACAGGGGCTCAACGACCTCTATGTGCGCTTCTTTCGGATGGCCGAACGGCGTATCGTGGAGAAATCCGGGCGTGGCATCGTGTGTTTCATCTCCAACTATTCATGGCTGGAGGGCCTTTCTCACACGGGAATGCGCGAGCGGTATTTGGAGGTGTTTGATCGCATCTGGATCGACAATTTGCACGGCGACCGCATCATTTCCGAATATGCCCCCGACGGAAAGACCAGCGAAACCGTCTTCGCCATGGGAGGCCAATCGGTTGGCATCAAGATCGGCACAGCCATCAGCCTGCTTGTTTCGGTCGACGCGAAGCACACACTCAAAACTCCGGAGTTCTACTACAAGGACTTCGCACATGCCCGCGCCGCCGAACGCCGCAAGAATCTTCTAAAGAGTGCCAGCGACTCAAACCACAACGCAACGTACCAACACGTCACTCCCGACGTCACGATTGGATACCCCTTCAAACCCGCGAAGGTCGATCCTGGTTACCTGACGTGGCCGCAGTTGCCGGAGTTGTTTCCGGTGTCGTATCCGGGGGTGAAGACGAGTCGCGACGACTTCCTCGTCGACATCGACCGCGATGCCCTAAAGCAGCGCATCGCGCTATACTTCGACCCGAGCGTTTTGCATGAGGAGTTGGCGCGGATCTGGCCCAGTGTGATGGAGGAAAGAGGAAGATATGCGGCCCGTGCAATTCGCGATTATCTTCTGAAACGCGGACGCACGAAGGGCGGAATCGTGAAGTATGCCTATCGCCCCTTTGATGCGCGATGGCTGTATTGGGAGCCCGAGACCAAGTTGCTTGACGAGAAGAGGAGTGAGTATTTTCAGCAGGTTTTTGAGGGGAACTTCACACTTGTTGCTCAGCAAAAACCACGCAGAGAATGGTCGTCCCCACAGATAGTACGGCCTATCGGTTGCATAGATCTCTTTGATAGAAGTGCATCGTGCTTTCCATGCCATTTGACTGAAGACCAACCACTGGATGAAATGTTTCTTGCTGAGTCAGGTGCGGTTTTCCCGAATCTTTCCAAACGGCTGCTGCTTAATTACCACACGGATGATTCTGAGAGAATCATGCATCACGCTGCGGCCATCATGCATGCGTCCGAATATGGATCGGCGAACTTCTCCGCCCTCCGCCAAGACTGGCCGCGCATTCCCCTCCCCGCCGAAAAGAAGGCGCTGCTCCACTCCGCCGAACTGGGACGGCGCGTGGCGGCGTTGCTCGACACGGAAAAACCGGTCGAGGGCGTGACGCGCGGGAAAATTGACCCAAGCCTCAAGGGCCTCGGTGTCATCCACAAGGTGGGCGGCGGCGCGCTGAACCCCGACGCGGGCGAGTTGGACGTCACCGCCGGATGGGGGCACGGCGGCAAGGGAGGCGTGTGCATGCCCGGGCGTGGGCGTGTCGAGGAACGCAAGACAAAGGACGCCGGACAACGCGCAGCCTTTGGCGAGGACATGCTGGACGTGTACCTCAACGGCGCCGCCTATTGGGCGAACGTCCCCACGCCCGTGTGGGAATACACCATCGGCGGGTATCAGGTCATCAAGAAGTGGTTGAGCTATCGCGAGAAGGCGATGCTGGGCCGGGGCCTGACGATGGAGGAGGCGGAATACGTCACCGAGATGATCCGCCGCATCGCCGCGCTGCTGCTCATGGTGCCGGAGCTTGACGCGAATTACGAGGCGGTGAAGGCCGACACCTGGCCGTGGCCCAGCGGCTGATCGGCCGCCGCGTTTACTCCCTCCTCATCCCGCTTCCCCACTCATCGTACACCGCCTTGGCGATGCGCTGAATGGCGGACTGCGAGACTTCCTCGTCGGCGATGCCCTTGGTCAGGATGGCGATGGCGATGGGGCCCGTGGGGGCGTAGAGGATGCCGCTGTCGTGACTGATGGATTCGAGGCCGCCGGTCTTGTGGGCGACGCGGGTTCCCTCGGGGAGTTGCGCGGGCATCTTCCCGCGCAGTTCCTGCGCCAGCAACACGTCGAGAATCGCCTGCGTGGTCTCGGGCTTCTCGGTCAGCTCGCCGCGATGCAGCTTGGCGAACAGGTCGGCCGTCTCGCCGGCAAAGAGGGCATTCTCGACGCCGCGCGAGCGCGCCTCCACGTCCATCATAAGGCGGTTCCAGCGCGTGCGCCGCAGCCCGAAGGATTCCAGGTCGCGGTTGATGCGATCCATGCCCCCGACGCGGTTGACGAGCATGTTGGTAGCGGTGTTGTCGCTGACGACGATCATGAGGCGCGCGAGTTCGGCGAGCGTGTACCCGGTGCCCGAGGGCTCGCCCTGCAGCGTGCCGCTGCCGCCGACCTTGTCCTCGTCGCGCAGGGTCAACTTCTCGTCGAGGGACAACTCTCCCCTCTCCGCCGCGCGGTACAGGATGACGAGCAGGTGCGTCTTGATGACGCTGGCGGCGGGGAACTCCTCGTCTGAACGGTGGTCGATGTTCATGCCATAGGCGAGATGGCGCACGGCAACGGCGATGTCGCCGCCGGTCTCGGCCTCGATGGCGCGGATGGCCTCCGCGATGCGGCCGGATGCCTGGGTCATGTGTTCTCTCATCGTCGGATCTCCACCGGGGAAGTTCTGCCAGAAGACCGGGCGGAAACCCGGCGGGTTGTATTCCCAATGCCACGGCTCGTGCATGTAGGCGTACCAGCCGAACTCCGCGCCGCGCAGGAAAATCCACTTGTGCACGGGCGATTCGCGCATGCGGACGACTTCCGACATGGGGCGCGTGGAGACTTCGCTGTAACTCAGGCCCTCCTGGCTCATCTGGAAATCGATCGCAAGGCCCAGCGAGTGGGAGGAAAAGCTCGCCACGGCGAAGGAATTGCCCGATCGCGCGGCGCTTTCCTGGGCGCGCTGGGGGTCGCGGTGCGCGGAACGAATGACGAGTTCGACGCCCTCCGCCCTTGCCTGTTCGCGCATGCGCACATAGGATTCGATGGCGTGCTTGTTCAGCCGCCGCCCTTCCTCGCCGGGGATGTCCTCCCATTGCGCCAGGATGTACCCCCACACCTCCTCGGTGGCCTCCTCGCGGCGCACGACCGGATCGTGGCCCGTGTTGGCGCGGCGCTCGGGCCGGACCGCTTCGCCGCGCAGGGCATCGACCATCGCCGAGGCCTTGTCCTCGTGGGGGCCGTCGGGCGGACCGGGATAGTCGGCCGGGTCCCACGCAAACGTGCGATAGTGATCGCGCTGTTCGGGCGCCAGGAGGTCCAGCGTGGACGTGCGCGGATCGTGGACGAACTTGAGTTCGAGGGCGCGAAGCAGCTTGTGCCGGGTGTCGTCGCTCCAATCGTCGAGGGCGGCCTGAAACGCCGCGTTCACCTTGCCGTCGTTGCCGCGATTGTTCAGTGCATCAAGGACATACTCCGGGCGGAGGCGCGAGGCCTCCCCCGCCGCCAGCACGATCGTCTCGGCGATCAGGCGTGTGGCCTTTTCAGTGCCCCCGCCCGCAGGTTCCTCGTCCGCGGGAATCGCGACGTCCACCTGCATCACGTCACCCGCGGCGACCTTCACCGTGCGGAATGTCTCGCCAAGGCCGTTCTTCCTGACCGTGAAGGTATGCTGGCCGGGATCGAGTTGCACGAGGGCGTAGAATCCATCCGCGCCCGACAGGTAGGTTTTGTCGTGTCCGCGCAGGGTGATCCACGCATCGAGGACGGGGTTGCCGTCCGCGTCGGTGATGGTGCCGGCGACGATGGCTTGGGCGGGCTCCTCTTTCCATGGCATGGGGGGAATCGGCGCCGGCTCGGCGTAGGGGCCTTCGAGAAAACCGGGGAATTCGCCGTTGCCATAGGACCACATCGTGGTGCCCGGTCCGCCGAGGCTGCGAGAGACCTCGATCTGGGCGAGGGGATCGTTGCGCATCGAAATACCCGCGTAAACATGGCGCCCGCCGGAATTGCGGAGAAAGTCCGCCAGCAGGACCTCGAACGGATGCGCCGACCCGATGCGCCAGTAGATCATCGGAAAGGTGGCGTCGAGCACGCCCTCCTCCAACCAGCCAAAGGAATCCTGGTACCATTGGTGGTAGCTCTCGGTTCCGGTCCCCTGGTACCCGCCTTCGAGGCGACGATTGATGCCGAAGGGGGCGGCGGTGATTTTGACGCGGGGTTTGCGCAGCGCGATCGCGCCGGTGATGCGCCGCAGGTCGTTGGTGATCTGGTCGCGCATGAACTGGCCCCAGTCCTGCCCGTCGGGGTTGCCGTCCCCCTTGAATCGCTCGACCGTGCGCGGATCGCGCGAGTACCCGCGCCCGGGGGTGCGGATGCGATCAAAGTGCACGCCGTCGATGTCGTAGTTCTCCACGAGGTGCATGAGCACCTTGCGCGTCCAGGCGCTGGCGTCGGGATGGCCGGGACTCAGCCAAGTGTAGCTGTCCGTGCTGGAGACCGGCTCGCCCTTGTCATTGTGGATCACCCATGGATCCGCCGTGTGCGGGCCATGCAGGTTGTACTGGTGCTGGGGCGTGGTCTGCTCGGGAGGGACCGTTGCCGAGAGCGTGTGCGTGTTGAAGTACGCGTGGAACTCGAGATTGTTGGCGCGCGCCTGCTCGATGGCATACGCGAGCGGGTCCCAGCCGGGATTGGTCCAGTTGAACTGCGGGCCCCACGGCTCATGAGGGCTGGGGTAGAGCGTGTTCGCCTCGCCGCGCACCTGGAACAGCACCGCGTTGAAGTTGTTGCGGGCGAGGGTCTCCATGATTTCGCGAATCTGCGCCCTGGTTTCCTCCTCGGTGTCGCGGGTCCAGTTGAAGCGGCTGACCCAACAGGCGCGCAACTCCGGCGGGGCCTGGGCGGCGGCCGGCATGGAGAGCATCTGCAACGCGAAAACCAGCACCCCAACAGCGGCAAGTCGGCAAAGAGGCATCTTTCGAACCCCCGGGAACGGTATGGCCAGACAGGATAGGCCCCAAACAGCGCCCCTCGAATCGAGGGGGCAAGGGAAGCAATGCCCTTGTGGCCAGGGGATCAGAAGAGTCCGCGCGCACGGGCGGCATACAGGGTGGTCAACGTGAACCCGCAAACGATCTCGCGACCCGCGATGGCGGCCTCGATTTCATCCCATGCAAAGGGGCGCAGTTCATGGATCTCCTCGACATCGGGATGGGATTCGGCCTGTTGAAGATGATGGGCGACGTACGAGAGGAAGCGTTCGTTCCCAAGTCCGGGCGCGGGATGATAATCGAGGATCCGGGTGAAATTGTCCGACTCGCAACCCGTCTCCTCGAAGAGTTCGCGCCTCGCGGCGGCGAGGAAGTCTTCGCCGGGCTCGGCGCCTCCGGCGGCGATCTCCCACCCCCACACTCCGGGACAATAGCGGTAATGGAGGCCGAGCAGCGCACGCCCGTCGGCGAGGACCGGCAGGACACCCACCCCGACGCGGCGGTAGTCGATCTTCCAATGGACGGCTTCGCGCCCGGCGTGGAACTTCACGCGGTCCTCGTGGACGCGGAAGTAGCAATTGTCGAGGACGACTCGCCCGTCGAGTCGCTGGGTCGGGCGGTGGGGCGATGTCATTTGCTCATCTCTCCATTGAATACCGGGGCCGTTGTCGCGTAGGAGATGTCGACTCCCCGGGAGGAAAGGCGGCAAGCCGGATGATGCGCTGGTGCGTTCTTGTCTGCTGGGCGTGGTTGCTCTCGGGCTGCGGCCAGGCGCCCGTCGATGGAGTCAGCGGCCTGCTTGAGCCGGAGCAGGTGCGGCTGACGCCCCCGGTGGAAGTCGCGACGATTGGCGAGTTCACCCTCACCGCCGTCGACGAGTTCATGGTCGAGGGGCTGGTGCTGTCGACGCGGCGGTATCGTTGGGACCGCGAGTCGGCCCTTTCCCCCATCGACTTCCTGGTGGCTTGGGGACCGGTGGCGGAGGGGGACAACCCCAACGTGATCCGCTGGTCGCAAAGCTGGCGCTGGGGACGGTATCGATACGACCACGGCGACACGAACCTGCGAGAAAGCGTCATCGACCGCAACACCGCCAACATTCACATCATCCCCGACCCCGAGGATCCCTATCTGCGCGATGCGTTGCTGGATGTGCGCCGGGGCGACATTATCCGCCTGAGAGGATACCTCGTGAACACGTCCGGCCCGGACGGTTGGCGCTGGAATTCATCAAGGTCGCGCACGGACACGGGAGGCGGCGCGTGCGAGATCTTCCTCGTCACGTCGATGGAGCAGGGTGGGCGCTAGATCTGGTAATCGTAGATCGGTGAATCTTCCGTCGCGCCGTCCTTGTGTGCATGACGGGGGCCGCTCGCCGTGAACGGGGATTCTCCATTCGCGCGGCGCACGGGATCCGCACCGGCCTTGGCGCACAATTCATTCAGCTTGGCCTCCAGGTCGAGCAACCGGTCGCGGACGGGATCGGGCAGGTGGATGTGATCGAGCGACTTGCCGGGGCTGACCCTTTCGCCGCGTGCCTTCACGATCCGTCCGGGGATGCCAACCACCGTGCAATCGTCGGGCACATTGGTGAGCACCACGCTGTTCGAGCCGACGTACGCATTGTTGCCCAGGGTGATGTTTCCAAGGATCTTGGCCCCGGCCCCGATCACGACGTTGTCGAGCAGGGTGGGATGGCGCTTGCCCGTTTCCTTGCCGGTGCCCCCAAGGGTGACCTGATGGAAGAGCGTGCAATTGTCTCCGACGATCGCCGTCTCGCCAATCACGACACCCATCCCATGATCGATGAAGAATCCACCGCCGATGCGTGCTCCGGGATGGATCTCGATGCCCGTGAGGAAGCGATTCAGGATGGAAAGCATGCGTGGGAGGAGCGGGATGCCCATGTTGCCGAGCCCATGGGTCATGCGGTGCAGCAGGATCGCATGGAATCCGGGATAGGTGACGATGACCTCGATGGCCGCCAACGGGCCCCGCGCCGCCGGGTCGTTCTCCACGGCGGCGCGAAGGTCCATGCGGACGAGCTCGAGAAACGTGCGCTGCCGGCTGGGTTGCGTCATTTCAGGCTCGCAGTGTGGCGCCGTGCTTCTTCTGAAGGGCGGCGATGGTGGCCTCGAGCAAGCCGTTCACCTTCTCGTCGGTGAGGGTAACGTCGGGATCCGGATCGCGATAGGTCATGGAAAACGCGAGAGAGCGATGGCCCTCCGGGATGTTTGTCCCCTCGTAAAGATCAAACAGACGCAGGCCCGCGAGAAAGTCGCCCGCCGCCGAGCGGATCGTGCGCTCGATTTCCAGGGCGCCGGTCTGCTTGTCCACCACGAGGGCGATGTCGCGCTTGACGGGCGGCGTGCGGGGAATCTCGCGGTAGCGTGGCGTTTCCGAGAGTTCAAGGACCGCACCTTCGAGGGGCATCTCCAGCAGGAACACGCGCTTCTTGATGTCCATCTCCCTGGCGACGCGAGGATGGAGTTCCCCAAAGCGGCAGAGGGGTTGCCCGCCCTTGAGGAACGCGGCCGCCCGGCCCGGATGCAGCATGCGGTCCGACGTCGCGGGCTCGACGACCAACCGCGAGAACCCGAGTCGTTCAAGCATTCCCTGCGCGACTCCCTTGAGGTCGAAGAAGTCAAACTCGCGCGGGCGCGAGCGCCAATCGCCCGCCGTCGCGCCGCTCAGGGCGACACACAGGCTCAGCTTTTCGACGGCGGGTGGATCGAGACTGCGGACATCGCGATCCGGGTCGGGTTCCGGTGCTGCCCACTCATAAGTGCGGCCGACCTCGAAGAGGCGGATGGTCTCGACGCCTTGGTTCAGGTTGTGGCGAACGTTTGCGAGGATCGAAGGAACCAGCGAACGCCGCATCTCTTCCTGGTCAACGGAGAGCGGATTCAGCACGCGGACCGTGCGTCCATCGCCACCGGCGCCGGCAACGGCGTTGAGGGCGGGCGGGACGAAGGAGAAATTGACGGCCTGATTGAAACCGAGGGCGACCAACTCGTCAATGGCGCGTGTGGCAGCGCGGCGCTGGGGGCTTTCGACCTCGGCAGGCGTGGGCAGCGCGGGAACCGCGTTGGGAATCTTGTCGTATCCGTGAATGCGGACGATTTCCTCGATCAGGTCCGCCTCCCCCCCGATGTCGGGGCGATAACTGGGAATGACGACGGCGAGATCCTTTTCATTCGCCCGGGGAACATCGAAGCCCAGGCGCACGAGAATATCCGACATCTCCCTCCCCGTGAGCGAAATGCCGGTCAACGCGCGGAAGCGGTCGATGCGCAGGGTCATGGGTTCGCGTGTTGGCAGCTTGCCCAGCACGTCGATGTGCCCCTTGAGGACCTGGCCACCGGCCAGCTCGGCGATCAATTGCGCCGCGCGATGAAGGGACCGCAGCAGGCCCTTGGGATCGGTGCCGCGCTCAAAGCGGTAGGAGGAGTCCGTCGAGATACCAAGCCTCTTGGCCGTGCGGCGAATCGTGGCGGGGTTGAAATAGGCGGACTCGAGGAGGATGTTGGTGGTGCCTTCCGAGACGCCCGACTCCAGTCCGCCCATGATGCCGGCAACAACGAGCGGCTTTTCGGGGTCGGCGATGAGGAGATCCGTTGGCTCAAGGGTGACGGTGCGGTCGTCAAGCAACGTCAGCGTCTCGCCCGGCTTGGCGTTGCGCACAATGATCTGCCGCTTGGCGATGCGATCCAGGTCAAATGCGTGGAGAGGATGACCCATCTCCAGAAGGACGTAGTTGGTGACATCCACGACGTTGTTGATGGGACGCAGGCCGGCGGATTCCAGGCGGCGCTGCATCCAGATGGGGCTCGGGCCAATCTGGACGTTGCGAATGATGCGCGCGGCATAGCGCGGGCAATCCTCGCGTGCTTCGACGGTGATGCGCGCGGCGGACTCGGCCTTCTCCCCCGCTTCGGGGAAGGTGACCTCGGGCGTCAGGACCTTGCCGCCCGTCTTGGCGGCGAGGTCTCTCGCAAGGCCCAAGAGGGAAAGGGCGTCGGGGCGATTCGGTGTCACCTTGAGGGTTACCAACGCGTCGAAGGGCTCCCCCACGGGAGAATCCTCGGCCTGTATCCAAATGCCATCGGCATCGGGTGCGGCGCCGAGTTCGCGCGCCGAGCACATCATGCCCATGCTTTCGACGCCGCGGATCCTGGTGCGCTTGAGCGTGATCCCACCCGGGAGCGTCGCTCCCACCTTGGCGAGGGGCACACGCTGGCCCACCGCGATGTTGGTGGCCCCGCAGACAATCTGAAGCGGCTCCGGCTCGTCGGCTTTCACGCGGCAGACCGAAAGCCGGTCAGCCTCGGGATGCTTTTGGATCTCAAGGATTTCCCCAAAGACGATGGAACCCGATTGAAGGCCAAGATCAGCGGCCTCCTCGACTTCGAGGCCCGCCATCGTGGCGGCCTCGAGCACCTGGGCCACGGGGAGGTCCGACTGGAAGTATTCGCGAAGCCAGCGATAGCTGAAACGCATGGAGGCGATGGGTCCTTGGGTCTGTGGTGGTGTGAAGGGATCAGCGGAAAGGAGACTTGCGCATCGTGCGCTTGGCCTCCTCCACGCCCTCCTTGGTACGATCAAGCGAGCCGTAGGGGTCGGCCTCGTGGTCGATGTCGTAAGTGGGCCGCCCCTCGACGCCCATGGCACCCTCAAGTCCCTCCGGGACGTCCGCGGGCTGGGCGGCACCCTCGGAGTCCTGCTCCGGTTGGTCGTCGGGGACTGCAACAGGTGCCGCGGGGCTCAGCGTCCCCGATCGTTCGTTGGACCGGGGTCCATCCTGTTGATTGATGGCCGTCCGCAGCCGCGACTTGTGCCTCTCGACTTCGGACGCGGGGACAGTGACGAAGGCGAAGCCCGAGTAGGCGACCAGCAGCATATTCACCACGAGCGCGAAAACACAAAGCCACTTCATGACGCACCTCCGGGGAGAGGATTCTCAAAACTGGGACAGGAACCGCAGGTCATTCTCGAAGAGCAGGCGGATATTCGTGATCCCGTAGCGCAGCATCGCGATGCGATCAAGGCCCATTCCGAAAGCGAATCCCGACCACTTCTCCGAGTCGATGCCGCAGTTCTTCAGCACGTTGGGGTGGATCATCCCGCAGCCAAGGACCTCCATCCATTCGCCCTCGGCCCAAGGCTTTTCGATGTCCATCTCGGCGCTGGGCTCGGTAAAGGGAAAGAACGAGGGGCGCAACCGCGTCTTGACCTTGCGGCCGAAAAGTCCGGTGACGAACTCCTGCAACGTGCCCTTGAGGTGCGCCATGGAGATGTCGCGGCCCACCACGTAGCCCTCCATCTGGAAGAACATCGGGGAGTGCGTCGCGTCGCTGTCGCAGCGGTAGACCTTGCCCGTGCTGATCACGGCGAGCGGCGGCTCCGCATTCGTCATCGTGCGGATCTGGTTGCCCGACGTGTGGGTGCGCAGCAGGAAACCGCGCTCTGTAAAGAAGGTGTCCTGCATGTCGCGGGCGGGATGATTCGGCGGGAAGTTGAGCGCCTCGAAGTTCACCCACTCCGACTCGATCTCTGGGCTCTCGGTGACCTTGAATCCCATCGAGCGAAAGATGCGCTCGACGTCGCGCTGGACCTGGACGACAGGGTGCGCATGGCCACGGGGCGCCATCGTTCCGGGCAGGGTGATGTCCACGCGTTCGGCTTGAAGGCGCGCGTTGATGGCGGCGTCCTCCAATTGCGCGCGGCGCTCCTCGAACAGTTCGAGGATGCGCGACTTGTGGGTATTGAGATCCTTGCCGGCGGCGGGTTTTTCCGCAGCGGAAAGATCCCCAAAGCGGCGATTCAGGTCCGCAAGCAATCCCTTCTTGCCGATGTAGCGAAGCCGGACCTCTTCAAGGGCGGTCAGGTCACCGGCGGCAGCGAAATCGGACTCCGCCGAAGCGGAAAGCCCATTCATGTCCGACTGGAGGGCTCGCAATTCCGCGGAACCCTCCAATGATTCAACTTGGGAAGAGGCTGATTCGGGGGTGGATGTATCCGCCATAGGGAGAAGAAACCGTGGGGGGGCGCGGTGGCCTTGGGGTGAAAGGCATGGTGAGAGCCCGGAGCGAGGTCCGTCAAAGGGAAATCCCGGCGTGCACAGGCACCGGGCAAACAGATGCGCCTCGCGAATTCGAATTCGGTGGCATTTCAGAGAGAGCCGACATTCCACATCTTACGAAACGGGCCCAGAGAGCATTTTGCTCGATCCAATCCTGGGCTCGCCAGACTCCTGTCTGGCTAATCCGGCGACTGCGTTCGGATTTTGAAACGACGCGGCAAACACTCGCGGGAGCCGCTTGACTGGCTCCTCCAGCCTCCTGAGCCCCGTGAGACGGATTTCCGCGAAGTTGGCCTGACCGTCTCGCCAATGCCGTTCATTGCTTCCGCGCGCGCCTCGCGGATCCGCGAGGCGCACCCCGGGCAAAGGGGCGGACGGCATCCGGCTTGACCTTCCTTGGTGGGGCAAGCTCCTTGCCTCTTACGCCGCTTGCCACTCCGATGCCTCCCCATGCCTGCCTTTTCTGCCCGAAACCCCGTCGCCACCCGCTGGACCCTCCGTCCGGTCGATCACGGAGTCGCCGCCAAGATGGCCACGACGCACGGAATCCACCCGGCGGTGGCACGCGTTCTGGCCTCGCGGGGATTCGAGGAGGGCGAGCC
>CAYTRP010000027.1:665-1711 GCA_964440195.1 uncultured Candidatus Sumerlaeota bacterium | reverse complement strand
TACATGCGCAAGCTGGCTGGCGAAATCCTAACGGGCGAGCCTTCGGAGCAGTTCCTCTCCCCCCAGTTGTCCAGCCTGCGCGATCCCTTTGAGATGCGTGGAGTGGAGAGAGGGGTGGAGCGCGTGCGCACCGCCCTGCACAAGGGGGAGAAGATTGGCGTCTTCGGCGATTACGATGTGGATGGCGTCTGCTCGACCGCGGTGATGGTGCTGGCACTCCGACTGCTGGGGGCCGATCCGATTGTCTTCATCCCTCACCGGATCCATGATGGCTACGGCGTCAGTTCCCAACGGCTGTCCGAGATGGGAGCCCAGGGAGTCACGTTGGTCATCACGGTCGACACCGGGATCACCGCCATCGGCGAGGTGGAGCACGCCCGCTCCCTCGGCATGGACGTCATCGTGACGGACCACCACCTGGCAAGCGAGGGAATGCCGGCGGCCTATGCGGTCGTGAACCCCAACCTGCCTGACGCCCCCTATGCGGGCGGTGCCCTTTGCGGGGTGGGGGTCGCGTTCAAGTTCGCCCACGGCCTGCTGAAGTGCGTGGGATACGAAGCCACGACTGCCCGTGCGTTCCTTCGCTCGCTCCTGGACCTTGTGGCATTGGGAACCATTGCGGACGTGGTTCCCTTGCGGGGGGAAAACCGGGTGTTCGCCCGCCACGGGCTGGAAATCCTTCGCCACAGCAAACGGCCGGGGCTGCTGGCCCTGATGGATGTGGCACGGGTGCGCGGCGAGAAGATGACCGCGGAGCATGTGGGCTTTGCGCTGGGGCCGCGCCTGAATGCCGCCGGCCGGACGGATCATGCCATCACGGCGCTGGAATTGCTCCTGACCGATTCGGAATCGCGGGCGGTGGAATTGGCCAACTACCTCGATGCCCTCAATCGCCGCCGCCGCGAGGAGGAGCGCGAAATCCTCAAGGACAGCATCACCCTGGCCGACGACCAGATCTCGCGCGGCGAGGATGCGTTCCTCGTTGTCGCGGGCGAGGGTGATGCTGTCCTTGAGGATTTCGCGCTCCTCCTCGCGGCGGCGGCGAT
>CAYTRP010000027.1:0-655 GCA_964440195.1 uncultured Candidatus Sumerlaeota bacterium | reverse complement strand
TACCACCTCGGGGTGGTCGGCATCGTGGCCTCGCGGTTGGCGGAGAAGTTTCACCTGCCGACGGTCGTGATGCGATTGGACGCGGATGTGGCGCGGGGCAGCGCGCGATCGATTCCGGGATTCGACGTGCACCAGGCCCTTGGGGCCGTGGAGGAGTACCTGCTCGGCTATGGTGGTCATGCCGCCGCCGCCGGCGTCCGCGTCGAGCCCGGCCGCGTGGGGCATTTCCGCGAGGCCATCAACGAGTATTCGCGAACCGTGTTCGACCGGACGGACCTGAGCCCCGAGCGCGTGATCGATGCGGAACTCTCCGCCGGGGAACTGGATTGGGCGCTGTGGAAGGATCTCCAGCGGCTCCAGCCATTCGGCGATTCCAACCCCGAGCCCGTGTTCCTCATGAAGGGAATGCGCACACTCGGCCCGCCGCGCATCGTGGGAACGGGCCACCTGAAAGCGCGCCTCCAATGCGGCCGCGCCACATTCCAGGCCATTGGCTTCAACATGGCCGACCGCCTGTTCCTGCTCGACGGCGACTCGGCGGAGGTCGATGTCCTGTTCCGCCCGTCGGCCAATGAGTGGAACGGCCAGACGACCCTTGAGATGAACCTGGTGGACTTGCGACCGGCCGTCTGATCAGCGGCGGCGTCCTGCGCCA
>CAYTRP010000026.1:6907-15788 GCA_964440195.1 uncultured Candidatus Sumerlaeota bacterium | reverse complement strand
GAGTTGCGCGACCGCCAGTCACTCGCCTACATGGTGGGGGCCTGGCCCGACCGCAGCCTCGTCGCCGGGCATATCGCGGCCTACATTGGCAGCTCGCCATCCGCGATTCCGGATGATGATCCCGAGTTGGCCGGGAAGGTTTTGGCGCTTTATGGGCGTGCCATGACCGAAGAAGCGGCGGAACGCCTCTTCGCGCAGAGCGGGACTTACCGCCCCGATGCACGCATCCCCGCCACGAGGGAGCAGATTGGGCGCGCGCGCTTTCATGTGATTGCCGACCGGTTGTGGGGGCAGATCGATGCGCTGCGCACATCCCCCATCGGCCAGGAAGAACTGGACCGCGCGAAGGCCTATTTGATCGGGGGATATCTGCGCCGCCACGAGTCGAACGCCGGACAGGCATGGCACCTCGCATACTGGCACCTCGCGGGAGTTGGCACGGAATACGATGTGCTCTACCCCGAGCAAATCCGCGCCGTGACCACGCGCGATGTCATGCGCGTCGCCAACAAGTACTTTGTCGACCCGACGGTGGTCATCCTGCGGCCCGGCTCTCCCCAAACGGTGCCGGTCCCCTGATTCCACCCCGAAACGGTCCCCCTGAAATGGCAACCATGCAAGCTCGCACCCTTGGAGAATTGAAGAAGAGTGGCTATCGCCCCGAGTCCGTGAAGGATGAGATGCGGCGCAACCTGCTGCGCAAGCTCCGCTCGCGCGAGGAACTCTTCCCCGGAATCATTGGCTACGAAAAGACGGTCATCCCGCAGGTCGTGGCCGCCATCCTCGCGCGGCACGACTTCCTGTTGATGGGCCTCAGGGGCCAGGCGAAGACGCGCATGATCCGCCAGTTGGTGACATTGCTCGACGACCACATCCCGGTCATCCACGACTCGCCCGTGCACGAGGATCCCCTGCTGCCGCTCACCAAGCGGGGGAGAGAACTGGTCGCCGAACTGGGCGACGCGACGCCCATCGATTGGCTCCCGCGCGAAAAGCGCTACCAGGAGAAGCTCGCCACGCCCGACGTTTCCATCGCGGACCTGATCGGCGACATCGATCCCATCAAGGCCGTCGCGCGAAGGCTCGACTTCTCCGACGAGGAAGTCATCCACTACGGCATCATTCCGCGCACCAATCGGGGCATCTTCGCCATCAACGAGTTGCCGGACCTCCAGGCCCGCATCCAGGTGGGCCTCCTGAACATCCTCGAGGAGAAGGACATCCAGATCCGCGGCTTTCCAGTACGCCTCCCGCTCGACGTGATGCTGGTGTTCACGGCGAATCCCGAGGACTACACCAATCGCGGGAACATCATCACGCCCCTCAAGGACCGCATCGACGCGCAGATTCTTACCCACTATCCCGAGAACCTGCGGGACGCCATGCACATCACCGCGCAGGAGGCGTGGCTGGAGCGCGGGGTACGCGTCCACATCCCCCTGTTGCTGCGGGAAGCGGTGGAGCAGATTGCCGTGGAGGCGCGCGACAGCGACTTCGTCGACAAGTCGTCCGGTGTGAGCGCGCGCATGGCAATCTCGTACATGGAGACGATCGCCTCCGCCGCCGAGGCGCGCGCGACCCTGCACGGGGAGCAGGAGGCGATGGCGCGCATGTCGGACCTCTTCTCCTCGATCAGCGCGCTCACGGGCAAGATCGAGTTGGTCTACAAGGGGGAGCAGGAGGGCGTCGCCAACGTGGCGCTGCACCTGATTGGCCGCGCCGTGAGGCACCTGTTCAACTCGCGCGTGACCCCCGACTACAAGCGTGGCCGCGAGCGGAAGCAGGAACTCGCCGGATTCGAACCCATCGTGGAGTGGTTCGAGGCGGGCAACACGCTGCTCCTGTCGAGCGAGATGAGCGGCGCGGAGTACCTTGCCGCGCTGGGCCGGATCACGGGCCTCGAGAAGATCGCGCGCGACCTGCAACTCTCCGGGAACCCCGGGGAACTGCCCGTCATGATGGAATTCGTGATCGAGGGACTGCACCAGAACTTCCTGCTGACGAAGCATATCAAGGACGCGCGCATCACCTACACCGATGCCGTGTCCTACATGATGGACGAACTACAGGACTGATGCGATGCCCTTGAGCACGAGCGGATTCGGCACGGACAACATCATCTTCGTTCCCGGGGAAGGCCTCCTCTGCGTCTGGGACGTCGTGACGTGGCAATGGCTGCGTCTCGACACCCGTCTGCTGGCCATTCGACCCCGCCAGGCAACCATCGACCAGATCGTCATGGATGTCGAGCAGTCGATCATTGACCTTCAGAAGGAGGCCGGGAAGCGGAAGGCCAAGCTGCCGCCCCGCATTCGGGAATGCGCCAATGCGGTGCTGGATTCCCTCGCGGGATTCGCCGGGGGCGAGGGCGACATCGATGTCCGCATCGAGTCGCCGGGACTTGAGGGGATGACGTGGTGGGTGCGGATCACCGACGCGCCGGTCGAGAGCTTCTTCCCGGAGGACTATGCCCCGCAGCCCCAGCCCGCCACCGAGGCACTCGCCTTTCCGGTTTATGGGAGCGTCACCTTGCAGGGACTCGCGGAACTGGAGATCCCTTTTCCCGCCGAAGGCCCCGCCGCCGCGTTCTGGCTCCTCGTGCCGGCCAGGGGCGCGATGACCTGCGAGCCGATCCCGGCGGAAATACCGCTGCCGCTGGTGCGCGAGTTTTGCGGAAGCAAGGGCGTGTCGGCGCACGGCAACTCGATCAACATCGACACGCGTGGCAAGGTGACGGCGAACCACAGTGGATGCACGCCGCTCTCGCGCGTCGGTTCCAGCCTCTACACGACCCTCTACTTTCACCTCAACACGTCCGCGGCGCTCCCCGTCTGCGCGCCGTTGCCCGCGGGCCGCGCGCCGGCGGTCCTCGAGGTGCTGGATCGCTCGCGGTTCGAGATCGTCGCCGCCTCCGAGCCCCATCACCTCCCGACATGGTGTGTCCTTCGTCGCGAGGAGGATGTGGTGCACTTGTACCACGGGTTGGAGGGGAAGGAATCGGAGGGACACCACACGATGCCCGACTTGTTGGTCGTCGCGATGGCCGGTGGCGAATCCGATCCGGAATTGAGGGGGCAACTCCTGCGGCAAATTCTCGGCGTCATGCGCTGAACCATCATCCCACCCATCGGGGGAATCATCCATCCATGAGCATTGCCATCCAGACGGTTGCGCTCGGCACGATTGACGGTCATCCCGTCTCCATCGAGATTGCCGATGCCTCGCTTGTTCGCTTTCGCGTCGCGGCAGGCAAGGAGTTCGCCCCCTTTGCCAGCCACGCCATCTCACGCACGCAGTGGGACGGTTCCGCGCGTGTGGAGATCAAGGGGTCCGTCACGCGGATCGGCACTTCGCATCTGTCAATTGAGTGGGATGCCAAGAGGGAGAGCCTTCAGATCGCCGACGTGAAGACCGGCGAGGTGCTCCTGTCGACACCCGATCGCGCGATCACGATGGGCGACAAGGGCCTCACCATCGCCCTTGATGCCGTGGGCAGGGAGCGCATCTACGGCTTGGCGGAGTGCGGCGAGAAGTTCGAGAAGACCGGGCGCACGTTCACGCTCTGGAATCACAACGACCCGAAGCACCATCCCATCCAGAACTATTATTGCCAGATCCCGTTGACGTATCACCTGCCTCCCGATGGCGGGCGCTGCCGCGGCCAGTTTCTCGACAACCCCGGGCGCGTGCACGTGGACCTCCGTCATGACATGACCGGCCAGGTTTCCCTGCAATGCGAGACCGGAGACATCGACCTGTGGTTGTGGTTCGGCGGGTCCCTCGGCGCAGCCGTGCGCGAATGGACGGATCTGACCGGTCGCATGGAGCGCCCACCCCTGTGGGCTTTGGGTTATCAGCAATGCCGCTGGTCATACCCGACGGAGAAGCGCATCCGCGAGATCGCCGAGGGCTTTCGCTCGCGCCGCATTCCCTGCGACGTGATCTACCTCGACATTGACTACATGGATGAATACCGCGTGTTCACGTGGGATCCGAAGGCATTCCCTCAACCGGAGAAAATGCTCGCCGATCTTTCAGCCCAGGGTTTTCGCACCGTTGCCATTGTTGATCCGGGCGTGAAGGTCGACGAAGGTTTTGAAGTCTACGACGACTTCCTCGCCAAGAACTACTTCGTCACGCTGGACGGCGAACCCTTCCAGGGACGCGTCTGGCCCGGAATCACCCACTATCCCGACTTCCTGCGCGAGGATGCCCGAAAGGATTGGGGCGCGTTCCAGGCGGCGACGCTCCTCGACAAGGGGATCGCCGGCATCTGGAACGACATGAACGAGCCGGCCGACTTCGACGGTCCAAACGGGACGTTCCCCGACCACGTCATCCACGACGACAACGGACACAAGCGCCGCCACGTCGAAGTGCACCAGCTTTACGGCTTCTCGATGGCGCGCGCGAGCTACGAGGGGCAACTCGCGGCACGTCCAAACGTCCGGCCGTTCACGATCACGCGCTCGGGATGGGCGGGAGTGCAGCGCTACTCGATGGTCTGGACGGGCGACAACCAGGCGATCTGGAACAGCATGCCCTTCGATCTCGCGTGCAACCTCTCGATGGGACTCTCGGGCATTTCGTTCGTCGGTTGCGACATCGGTGGCTTTGGCTTGAACCCGACTTCGGAACTCTATGGGCGATGGTTCGAGTGGGGCGTCTTCCAGCCTTTCTGCCGGGGACATGCGGATTGCTCGTCGATCGACCAGGAGCCGTGGGCGTTCACGTCCGACGTGGAGGAAAAGGTCCGCGGCCTGCTCGAATTGCGCATGAGCCTGCTTCCGTACTTCTACGGCAACTTCGTCCACTCCTCCCTGACCGGCGACCCGATCAATCGACCGCTTGTCTATGACTATCCCGCCGATCCGCACACGCACTTCATCGGCGACCAGTTCCTCATCGGGTCAGACCTCTTGATCGCCCCCATCATGGAGCCGGGGATGGGCCGGCGAATGGCTTATCTGCCGGCCGGGGAGTGGTGGGATTGGTGGACGGGAGAGAGGGCCCAGGGTGGTCGCCACGCCATCGTGGAGGGGCCCTTCGGCCGGCCGCCTCTGTTTGTGCGCGGCGGTGCGGTGATCCCCATGCAGCGCCCCATGCAGCACACCGGCGAATCCGTCATCGAGGAGACGGTCCTGGATGTCTGGCCGGGGAGCGAACTGGCGGGATTCCTGTGCGAGGACGATGGCGCGACGCGCGACTATCTCCAGGGACGGCACTCGCGCATCGATTTTTCCGGCTCCGTCGATTCGACGGCCTTGATCCTGCGCATCGACTCCCCCCAAGGTCCCTATCGCAGCGCGCGAAAGACATGGCGCATTCGAATTCATGGGATTGGCGGCCGCGTCCGTCGCGTTGAGTCTGCGCAGGGTGAGGTGGCATTCCAGGAAACCGGCGGTGTCGTGGAATGGACGATTCCGGATACGAAGAGCCGGACGGACTGGAAGGTCAGCCTGCTCGCGGGCTGATCCACCGGTTCCTCCTCGCCATCCGGCTTCTTCTTGGCCTGCTGCTCCTTGCCTGGGCGGCGGGCCATTTCGCGAGCGACAAGCTCCTGCTGACGGAAGTCCTGTCGCTCGTTCATCCATTGTTCTGGTCGGCAACGCTGCTGCTGGTTCCCCTCGCCTGGCTCCCACGCTGGCTGTGGATCGCCGTGGTGGTGGCGATCCTGACGTTGCTGGGGAATGGATTGCATCGCGAGCAGCCCAACCTGTTTCGGTTTCGCGTGGCGGACCCCGGCGCGCGGGCCTCCGAGGCCATTCGCGTGAGCTTCTGGAACATCAAGTCGTTCAGCCGTGGCCGCGAAGGGATCGTGAGTGGATTCAACGAGGACGATCCGGACGTGGTTTGCATGGTCGAGGGGACCTACCGGGGCATCGTCCACGATTCGCTCAAGGGCGGACTTGGCCCCGCGTACCAATGGGCTTCCGTCCGTCAGATGGCGGTCGGTTCGCGGTTCCAGATCCTTCGATCGCGCGAACTGCCCACCCGCACGCGTCTTCGTGTCTTCGAGGTGCGCGTCCTGACTCCGGATGGTCCCGTTGGGATTCTCATGCCGGATTTCCCGCGCCCTCCCCGCCTCGACACGCGCGAGATGATGCAGGAGCTGCGTGCCATCCTGGCCACAAGCGAGCGTCCCTACATTGTCGTGGGGGACCTGAACACGATTCGCGGGTCGTGGCGGCTGCAACGGGCAACCGCGGGGTTGAAGGACTTCTACACGGAAGCGCCAAACGAGCGGTGGCTCGCCACCTGGCGCGATCCGCTCCACTTGTGGCAGATCGACCATGCCTTTGCCAGCCCGGGGGTTGAGCCGGTCTTTGCCCGATTCGGGGGGCATGGGGGCTCCGATCATTTGAGGTTGTCGGTTGGCTTCGTCCTGGAAGAATCCTCCCGGGATTCGATGGATCGGGCTTTCGCCCCGGGAGCCGTCCGCGAATCGTCTGCATCATCCCCTCGCGAGAGGCTTCCATGATCTACTCCGGCCTGCGATTGCTCCTCGGCGTTTCCAGTTCCATCGCCGCGCACCGCGCCCTTGATGTGGCGAGCACGGTCATCAAGGGAGGGGGCGAGGTGCGCGTCGTCATGACGCCCACGGCGACCCGGCTCGTCGGCGCGGCCGCCTTCGAGGCGATCACGGGCCGGCCCGTGATCACGAGCCTTTGGGAGTCCGCCCATCCCGGCGAGATGGACCACCTGGCCTCGACCAAGTGGGCGAACGTGTTCTGCATCGCGCCCGCAACCGCCGCCACGCTGGCGCGGCTGGCCACGGGGCTGGCGGATGATGCGGTCGCCACATTCGCGCTCGCGTGGCCCAAGCCGCTCGTCGTCGCCCCCGCGATGAACCCAACCATGTACGCGAGCATCCCCGTGCAGGAGCATGTCGCCACGCTGAACTCACGCGGCCATCGCCTGGTCGGGCCGGTCGAGGGACCGACCGCCTGCGGCGACAACGGCCTCGGGCGCATGTCCCCGGTCGAGGACATCCTCATCGCCATCGTGGAGGCGTTTCGCGCGGGAACGAACCTGCCCTCGCTGGAAGGACGGCGCATTCTCATCACCTCGGGCCCCACGCGCGAATTCGCCGACCCCGTGCGCTGCATCACCAATCCGTCCACGGGAAGGATGGGAGTGGCGCTCGCGCGCGCGGCGCTGGCCTGTGGGGCATCGGTGGTGCTTGTCACCGGCCCATGCGAGTTGCCCATGCCATCGGGTGCCATCGAGGTAGAGCGCATCACGACCGCCGAGGAAATGCGCGACGTGGTCCTCGCCCATCTCCCGACCGTGACGGACGTGATCTTCTCGGCGGCGGTGAGCGACTGGCGCCCCGAGACGCGCCTGCGCGAAAAGCAGAAGAAGGAAGGCGCGGCCGAGGAGATGCTGTTGAGGTTGGTGCGCACGCCCGACGTCGCGGCGGAGGCGGCCAGGCATCGTCGCGGGGGGCAGATCTTCGTCGGCTTTGCCGCCGAGTCTCACAACCTCCTTCCAAACGCGCGCGAGAAGCTGCGGCGCAAAGGCTTTGACCTTATCGTCGCCAATCCCGTGACCGAGCCCGGCGCCGGCTTTGGCACGGACACGAACCACGCCTGGCTCGTCACCGGTCGAGGGGAGCGAGAGGTCCCCACGACGACGAAGGAGGCGCTCGCCGTCGAAATCCTGCGGGAAATGGTGCGCGTCGAGATCCGAAACTCCGGCGAGGAATACCCCTTGGGATTGTCCGATGCTTGATTTTCTGCGAGCTTCCCTCCTTGTCGCGGGAATCGGAATGACGCCGATGGTCTCGGCGGAGGCGTCTCCCTCGCTGCCCTCGCCCGGCGAACATGCCATCCGGGTTACCAGCACATGGGATGGCACCCGGCAACCGGCGCTGCTGTTTGTTCCGACGGCAAGCGAATCGGAAACCATGCTTCCACTTCTCGTGGCGCTTCACGGCAAGGGGGTTGACCACACCGCGTGGTTCCGTTTCACGCCGGTGATGGAAAAGGCCGAGGCCCACGGCTTTGTGGTGGCGACGCCCCATGGGCGTGGCGACTTCTGGTATCGGGGACCCGGTGAGCAGGATGTCCTCGACCTGATCGATCACCTTCTGGCGACACGCCGCATCGATCCCGACCGCGTGTATCTCGCCGGGCATTCGATGGGCGGCTGGGGAACGTGGTGGATCGGTCTGCGCAACGCCGATCGGTTCGCCTCCATCGCGCCCATGGCGGGCTTGCCGCCGATGGACCTGCTCCCCAACGCGTTGCACCTCGATCCGTACATCATCCATGACAGGGATGACGACATCGTGCCCGTGGATCTTTCGCGGTGTCCTGCGGCGCGCCTCTCCGAACTTGGCATTTCCCATCGCTACGTCGAGACGACGGGTTATCGCCATGGCAGCAGATTGATCGGCGATTCGCTGGATGATTTGTTCGACTGGTTCTCGGCACGTCGGCGCGTTTCCGATCCCAAACGGATCATGTTGGCGGCGCGGACGCCTGCGAAGGCCGGGAATGGGAGCTTCAGCATCATCGAAATGGACTCCACATTCTCCACCGCTGAAGTGGAACTCGAAGGACTCGGTTCCAAGGCCTTCACTATTCGGACAAGGAACGTTAAGACCCTTGCGTTTGACTTTGACCAATCTCCTTCAATGCTTCTCCCATCCTTCGGAATCCAGATTGATGGCCAAGAGATCGGAGATATTACTCCCGCGGAGCTTTTTTATACGGCAAACGCATATGATGCTTCAAAGCTCATTCTTCATAAAGCCGACGGCTCGTGGGTTACTTCATTCCCCGGCGAGATCCCACCCCCTGCCATCTCCGCCGAATCGGTTTCCCCCGATCTGGAATCCCAACTCGTGAACGCCTCGCAAGAAGACGTCGCCCGC
>CAYTRP010000026.1:0-6897 GCA_964440195.1 uncultured Candidatus Sumerlaeota bacterium | reverse complement strand
CCCGCACACTCGGCACCCTCGTTGCCAGGGCAGCCGGAGCCGATGCCATGATCGTCCGCGCCGACGCCTTCGCGTGGCTCGGCTCTCCGCTGACGCCGGACCGCCTGGCGGAAAGCTATGTCTCCGGCGCCGAGTCGCTCGGGCACTTTGCGTTGAGCGGTCGACAGATCGGGGAGGTCCTTCTCGCGGAGGAGAACCTCGTGTTGGCCGGCATCGATGCGTCCAAACTCGATGAAGCCACCATCTATTCCGTCGTGTCGCCGATGAGCCCGCTCGTGCGGCATGAAACCCTGAAGCGGCCCCTCAGGACAACGACACCCGTATACCCCCTGTTGCTTGAGGGGTTGGGGATTCGTTCATGGGAGTGAAGAGTGGCGCCTGTGGCATTTGCGGTTTTGTATGTCCTGCCGTGGGGATGGCCGGTCGGGAGGTTGGGGATGGTCCGATCGTTTCCGGCGAGACGGGCCATCATGCTTGACGGTGAAGGCCTTGGGAGGTGCAAGCTTGCGGTCGCAGTTGGAGTGATTGGTGGCTCTGTCGGTGCCCTACGACTCTTCCCGCGGCAAAGAGTGAACCGCCTTGACGGCACCCGGAGATCCAAAACCCAACCCCGAGTTGTTGGCCGTCATCTACGACAACATGTCGGATGGGGTTGTCGCGACCAATTCCGCGGGCAAGATCATCTTCTGCAACCAGGCCATGGGCCTGCTGACGGGCCGGCCGATCGAGGAATTGATGGGCAAGTCCCCCGAGGAGGCCTGGGGGGCGAAAGGGAAGGGGCATGGCCGCCGCCTCTCAAGCTCCACCCTCCAGCAGGTCATCCAACGGCCCGACGGATCCAGCCGCACGGTCACCGCCAAGAGCTTTGGCGTCGCGGGACAACAGAAGATCGACGTCGCCATCTACCGTGACGTGACGCGCATCCTGAACGCCAAGAAGGCCCAGGAACGCAGCGAGAGCCTCTTCAACGCCTTCATGGAGAACAGCCCCTCGGCGGCTTCCATCAAGGACGAGGTCGGCCGGTATGTTTTCGTGAACAACCAGTTGCTCAAGGTGTTCGGCCGCAAGGCGGGAGAATGGGTTGGCAAGACGGATCACGACCTGTGGCCCGAGACGACCGCGCGAACGATCCGCGAGAACGACCAGGAAGTGCTCGAAGCGGGCGCCTCGCGCCACTTCCTGGAATCGCTCCCCCATTCCGACGGCACCCATCAGTGGCTGTCGCTCCGCTTCCTTCTGGATCTGCCCGGCGAGGGGCGGTTCATCTCCACGATGTCCATCGACATCACCCAGCAGCGGGAGGCCGAGGAAGAGGTGGAGCACCGGCTGGCCCTCGAGGCCGCCATCGCCGGCGTGTCCGCGATCCTCTCCTCGGGAGACGACGAACGGGTGGGCGAGGCGCTGGGCATGGTGGGACAAGCGCTCGGGGTGGACCGGGTGACCCTCTATGAGGGGCGCGATTCGGGCCAATCGCTCTTTGTTCTCTCCGCCGCGTGGAGTGGCCCCCGGGCGATCCGCCAACGGCCCGACAATGAGATTGGACTTGCCGATTTGCCCTGGTGGAATGCGCGCCTTCGCGAGGAATCCCTCTTCGCCGTCTCCGACATCATGAAGCTCCCGCGGGAGGCGTTTCTCGAACGGGAGTGGTTTCTGCGCGGGGACATTCACGCGCTCGTGGTCGCGGCCATCTGTGGACCCGAGGGCGCGGTTTACGGATTTATCCGCTTCGACGTGATGGAATCCGCCCGGACATGGTCGGCCTCGGACCTGCGCCTGCTCGGCATGCTCGGCGAGCTGTTCTCGGCACACATGGAGAGAATGCAGCACGAGGCGGAACTCCTGCGCACCAACCGCGAGCTGCAAAAGCGCCTGCGGGAGCGGGTCGCCGAGGCGGTGGAGAAGCGCCAGTACTTCGATGAATTGCGGCTGATGCGCAGCATCGTCGTGAATGCAAACGACATCGTCCTGGTGACGGACGCCGGGAGCCTGGAGGAACCCGGCCCCCGGATCGTGTTCGTCAACGAGGCCTTCACCCGGACGATGGGCTATTGCGCCGGGGAAGTCATCGGCCGTTCCCCCCGGCTGCTGCAAGGGCCGGGCACGGATCGCCAGACCCTCGACCGCATTCGCCGCGCATTGCAAGGTTGGGAGCCGGTCACGGCCGAGGTCCTGAACTATCGAAAGAATGGCGAGCCGGTCTGGATCGAACTCAGCATCTTCCCGGTCATGGATGAGGCCGGCTCCTACACGCACTGGGTGGGAATCCAGCGCGACGTCACGGTCCGCAAGCAGCAGGAGGACGAACGTGCGCGGTTGATGGAGCGTGCCGAGCAGGAAAGGCGGCTCGAAAGCCTTGAGATCCTTGCGGGCGGGATCGCGCACGAATTCAACAACCTGTTGGTGGGAATTCTTGGAAATGCCAATCTGGCCGGACTGGAGGTCCCGGCGGACTCAGGCGCCTGGTCGTACCTCGCCCAGATCGAGGAGGCGGGGATGCGCGCCGCGAACCTGACACGGCAACTGCTCTCGTTCACTGGCCAGGACAACGCCGCGATGACCGCCCTGGACCTGTCAGGCTCGCTTCAGAGCCTTGTCGCCCTCATCGAGCGTCAGGCCTTTGATCGCGGGGTGCACTTGTCGGCCCGGTTGTCGCCGGACCTTCCCGCCATCATGGGCGATCTCGGACAGGTTAGGCAGATGGTGATGAACCTCCTCACCAACGCGTTCGAGTCGATGGACAGGGGGGGCGAAGTCACCCTTGTCACCGAGGTTCGGCACCTGGGCGATCGCGAACTCGAGGAGGCCCTCCCCGTCGGCCAGCTCGATGGCCGCGATTTCGTCGTCCTTCGCATCGAGGACAACGGGAGGGGGATGGAGCCGGAAGTCCGGCGCCGGATGTTCGAGCCCTTCTTCACGACGAAGGCATCGGGACGAGGCCTCGGCCTGTCCGCCGTTTTGGGGATTATTCGTGGGCACGGGGGGGGAATCCGGGTTTCCAGCGAGGTGGGGAAGGGCACCGTCATCGAACTCCTCTTCCTTCCCGGCGGCGAGATGGTTCAAAAACAGGAGGAATCGGAATCCTTTGGGCAGGGGGGGCGCGGGGAGGGCCTGGTTCTGGTTGTGGACGACGATGATTTTGTGCGCCACGTGGCGCAGTCGATCCTTGAGAAGGCTGGATTCGAGGTCATCGCCGCTTCCGACGGCGTGGAAGGGTTGGCAGTCTTTGAGGAGAACGCCGACCGCCTGAAGGCGATGATTGTGGACATCAAGATGCCGCGCATGAGCGGCGATGCCCTGTTGCTCAAGATTCGCACCCTCGGGAGCCGCATTCCCATCATTCTCTCCAGCGGCTATTCGGACGTGGACCCCGGTTCGGAGCAGGTGCTCGACGAATGGTCCTTGTTTCTTGCCAAGCCCTATCGGCCGGCGCGATTGATCTCGGCACTGCAAAGGCTGATGGGCAGTGTAGCCCCCTGAGAAACAGTCACCAGATGGAGCTTCGATCTCCTTGGGCCAACCCATCACGATGGCGACAACGCAGGCACAATCCGGTTCCGGTTCCTTCTTCGTGGAAGCACGGGGGTTGGGGATGACGTACCATGGGGGTGTGAGGGCGCTCGCCGGGGTGGATTTGGGCATCCGGCGGGGCGAGTTCGTCTCCATCGTGGGGCCCTCGGGTTGCGGAAAATCGACCCTGCTGAGGCTCGTCGCCGGCTTGGGGGATCGCACCGGGGGAGAACTCCGCGTGGCGGGGATCGAACCCAGGCTCGCCCGCAAGCGGCACCATGACCTGGCGTTTGTCTTCCAGCAGCCCGCCCTGCTCCCCTGGCGAAGCGTCATCCGCAATGTCATGCTTCCGCTGGAGCTGCAAAGGGTCCCGGGGAGAAAAGCGGAAGAACAAGCGGCCAAGGTGCTCGAACTGGTGGGGCTGACGGAATTTCGCGGGTTGATGCCACGCCAGCTATCCGGCGGCATGCGCATGCGCGTCTCGGTGGCGCGGGCGCTTGTCACCCAGCCGGACATGCTCCTGTTGGATGAGCCGTTCGGCGCGCTGGATGAAATCACCAGGCAGCGGTTGAACGAGGAACTCCTGTGCCTTTGGCAAAGGGACCAGTGGACGGCCCTGTTCATCACCCACAATGTCTTCGAGGCGGTCTTTCTCAGCCAGCGAGTCCTCGTCATGTCCAGCCGCCCCGGGCGAATTGCGGGCGAGGTCGCGGTTTCCCTTCCCTATCCCCGCCTGCCGGGAGTGCGCGCGGCCGCCGAATTCGCCCATCTTGCGGGACAGGTCAGCGAGATGCTGCGGGAGCATGGCCATTGATGAAGGGCATCCCGCGCTCCCTTGTCAATATGCTGCTCCCCCTGGGGGTCTTCCTGCTGATCCTCGCGGTGTGGGCGTCGTGCGTTTGGCTCTTCGGCATCCGCAAGTTCGTCCTTCCGTCCCCGGTGGACGTTGCGCGCGTGGCGGTGGAAAATCGCAACGCCCTGCTCGCCTCGATGCTCCTCACCGGGTCCGCGGCGGTCATTGGACTGCTCTGCAGCATCGTCGCCGGATCCTTCATCGCCTTTGTTTTTTCCCAGTCGCGCCTCATCCAGCGGTCGCTCTACCCGTATGCCATCTTCCTGCAGACGATGCCCATCGTGGCGGTCGCCCCGCTGATCATCCTGTGGTTTGACTTTGGGTTCCAGAGCGTGGTCATCTGCGCGTTCGTCGTCAGCCTCTTTCCCATCATCACCAACATGACGGCCGGGTTGACGGATGTCGACGAGAACCTGCTGGAGTTGTTCGAGCTGAACAACGCCTCGCGCGCGCAGGTGCTGTTCAAGTTGCGGTTGCCCAACGCCGTCCCTTCGCTGGTTGTCGGCATGCGAATATCGAGTGGCCTGGCGGTCGTCGGGGCGATCATCGGGGAACTCTACGCGGGATTCGGACAGGAAGCCTACGGACTTGGGTACCTGGTACAGGTGACCAACATGCAGTTGAAGACCGACTACCTGATGGCGGCGATCATGGCCTCCGCCCTCCTCGGCCTCGTTATCTTCACCGTCGTGGGAGTCATTGGCGATTTCGCCACGCGCGCGTGGAAGCAAAACAGGCCATGACCGCGCAACCAAAAGCCCTTTTCATCCCGGCCAGCCCGGAACCGGTTCGACTCCCCACGAGGAATCCCTTCTATGAAGCTCATGGCCTTCACAAGACTCGCGACCCTGGCAATGACGATCGGTTTGGCTTTCGGTTGTTCCGGTGGGGGCGAATCCCCGCGCGGTGAAGGCTCAACGGCGCCGGGCGACGGTTCCGCGCGGCCGCTTGAGAAGGCGGACCTTGTCCTCAACTGGTTCCCCGAGGCGGAGCATGGCGGATTCTACGCGGCCCTGGTGCACGGCTATTACCGCGAGGCCGGCATCGACATGACGATTCTGCCCGGGGGCGTGGACATCCCCGTCTCCCCGCGCGTGGGGACGGGGCGCGTCATGTTTGGCGTCAACAACGCCGAGCAGGTCCTGCTGGGCCGGGCGGAGGAGGTCCCCATCGTGGCGCTGATGGCCCCCATCCAGGGGAGTCCACGCTGCATCCTCGTCCATGAGGAATCGGGGATCACTTCGCTGAATCAACTCAACCGGGTCAGGACGCTGGCCATGTCGAACAAGGATCCCTTCTCCTTCTACCTGCGCGCCCGTGTCGATCTTGCCGGGGTGAACATCGTCCCCTATCCGGGAAACGTGCTCCCCTTCCTGGTGAACAAGGACTATGCGATGCAGGGCTATGTGTTCAGCGAACCGTTCGTTGCGCGCGAGCGCGGCGCGAATCCCCGGGCTCTCATGATGTCGGAACTGGGATGGAACCCCTACGCCAGTTGCCTGATCACGAGCGAGGCACTCCTCCGCCGAAACCCCGATCTCGTGCGGCGCGTCACCCACGCATCCGTGCGCGGATGGGTCAAGTACCTGCGGGACCCCGCGGAGACCAACAAGCATATCCACTCCCTGAACAGCGAAATGGGCATGGAGATCCTCGAATATGGCACCGAATCGTTGAGGGAACTCTCCCTGACGTCCGATGCGATGGAAAATGGAGTGGGCTGGATGAAGTCCGACCGGTGGGAAGGACTGTTTCGCCAGTTGGTCGAGGCCAATGTGCTTCGGCCCAATTCCCTTCGCGTGAGGGAGGCCTTCACGATGGAGTTCTATCCCACGGGCGAGGACTTTACTTTTTACCAGCCGCCGGCGAACTAAACGAGACGGACATTCCGCCGCGAGCGCTTGATGCGCCGTCCCCTCCACGGGATCACGCCCCTGACGCCGCAATGCCAAGCCGATCGCGCGAAAACGACCAGCATCACCATCGCTGCCGCGGGATAGGCGAACGCCGCCAGCCAACCGCGCCCGACACGGATGAAGATGCGCGTGCGCAGCATGATGGCGGCGCCCGTGGCAAACCAGAGCAACAGGCCAACCAGGCTCCACAGGGAATGCGCGGCCGGCACGACCAGCGGAAGCGCGACGAAAAACAGCGGCGTCAGGTGCATCAGCGCATAAATGACCGCGACGACGGCGATGTTTGTCAACTTGCCGCCCAGGGCCGTGTAGCAATTCTTCTCGAAGCCGCCGACGATGGCGCCCAGGCCGTCATACATGCGCAGATGAACCGCTTGGGGATCGCGCGCGAGGCAGAGCCTTCCGCCCTGCCGCTTGATGGCAAGCGCCAGCGCCATGTCGTCGATGACCTCGGCCCGGATTGCCCGGTGCCCGCCGAGGTCCTCGTAGATCCGGCGGTTGACGAGGGAGAATGCGCCCACTCCCGCCGCAACGGGTCGCGAGGGATCATTCAGGTGATGAACCCTGAGGGCGGCGATTCCCGAGTGAACCAGCAGCGGAAAGCAGACCCGTTCCCAGAAC
>CAYTRP010000025.1:1247-15927 GCA_964440195.1 uncultured Candidatus Sumerlaeota bacterium | reverse complement strand
GATGTGGAACCTCTGGATTAGGAGGTATCCGATGATGGTACAAGCCGGAGGCTGATCAGAGATCGACCACAATGGTTCTATCTCTTGTTAGGCATAGTGGTCCGCAAGGGGCTACCAATCATCCCCCAACTCCGCTGCCCGGACCTTGTTTGCATGTTCCTCACTCGGCGTGGGGCCACGACGGTGACTGTAGCTATCGATCTTGATTCTCCGCCACTCCGCTTCAGCAAGATTGAAGATCATGCGCCTGGGTGACGGGTCGTTTCGCCGCCCCAAAGTCTGGTTCACTTCTTCCTTCAGGAACTTTGCTTGGGGAAGATCGACTTCCTCTTTCAGCGGCTGCGCGATAGGCAGGTTTTGCCGCCGGATGGGAGCCACGGGGTGGACGCCAGAAATGTCCTGCTTAGACTCTTGTTTCGCAAGGTAACGGAGGAACAAAAACAAGTTGGCTTCACTCTGGATGAGCCGAATGTCCGTCGCGGTGCTTTCCCTGCGCTTGTAGCCAGCCGCTTCAGGCCATTCTATCTCGATCTTCTGGTGCACATCCTTGAGCAGCTTCGGGTCGGATAGCCACAGCCACACATGAAAGTGGATCGTACATCCGTCGGGACCGCGCTCGATGGAGCGGTAGCCCGAAATTTCTGATCCTCTCTTTCTGCACCACCTTTCAACTCTTTTGATGAACTTATTGAACAAGCGAAGGGCAACTTGCTCGTCGATCACTGACAGCAGTGGGAACATCAAGGCCATTCCCATGCTGCGGTCTATACAGCGCTCAGGAACGAGCTTCCGGAACTGAACCGCGAGCCTATTCATTGCTGCGTCTGATAGCCCTTGGATCTTGCCGCGGGGCCTGATCTTCCCCGTCTTTGGATCGCGAAGGCGTTCGAGCCACTGCTGTCGCCGTTCTTCGTCCCACTCTTCGGAGAGCACGAGCGCGACCAGAGGGGCACCTGGGTACTCTACGAGGTAGGGCTCAAGACGGTAGGCCTCAATCGGGGAGTTGTTGGGTCGCCACAGGTCTGGTTCAGGGAGGTATTGGTCCACGGCGGAGGCGGGAAACTCTGTGAGACAGTTTCTCCATGAAAGCTCAGCGTCTGGTTTTGTAGATACCGTATCCGACATGGTGAGGGTGCCTCCTCGTCATGTTGTAGGGCTGGGGTGTTCGGTGGATCAACCCCGGCCCTTTCCTTATCTATACCGGATGCCGTGTTGCGATCTTGAGGCAATGAGCAGAGCGATCTGGCCAGAGATCAATTGGCCGTGCAAGACCTGCTTGAACTCCCGGACCCTCAGCTTCCGTGCTCCTTGATCAATCCAAACCAAAACACCGACGCTTCAACCACAGCGACACGTGCACCAGGCCAATGAGCGCGGGGACTTCCACAAGGGGACCGATCACCGTGGCAAAGGCCACGTCGGACTGAATGCCAAACACGGCGATGGCAACGGCGATGGCGAGTTCAAAGTTGTTCCCGGATGCGGTAAATGCCAGCGTGGCGCAGCGAGGATAATCCGCCCCGGCCTTCTTCGCCATGAAGAAACTGATCAAGAACATCAGCGCGAAGTAGATCGTGAGCGGGATGGCAACGAGCAGCACCTTCATCGGATATTGGATGATGTTCTCGCCCTTGAAGCAGAACATCACAACGATGGTGAAAAGAAGCGCGACCAGCGTGATGGGCGAAATGCGCGGTATGAAGGTCTTCTCGTACCAATCCTTCCCCATTCTGGGAAGCAGAATCACCCGCGACAGAATTCCTGCTGCGAAGGGAATCCCGAGGTAGATCATCACGCTGGTGAAGATTTCACCGACGGTGACATCGTCGAGAGTCTTTCCGCCAGGCCCCTGAACGCTTGACAGATCAATCCCCAGCCATCCGGGAAAAACCGTGATAAACGCCCAAGCAAACAAGCCGTATGTCAGCACTTGAAAGATACTGTTGAGTGCCACAAGGCCCGCCGCGTACTCGCTGCTACCCTTGGCCAGTTGGTTCCAAACAAGCACCATGGCGATGCAACGGGCAATGCCCACCATGATCAGCCCCACCATCAATTCTGGATGGTTATGCAGGAAAGCAACCGCCAGAACGAACATCAACAGCGGCCCAATCAACCAGTTCTGAGCGAGGGAAAGCCCCAGTACCTTGACATCGCGGAAGACGCGCCCCATCTCCTCGTACTTCACCCTGGCTAGTGGGGGATACATCATCGCTATGAGCCCCAACGCGATGGGGATGTTGGTAGTACCAATGTCGAACCGGCTGATGAAGTCGGGGGTGCTGGGTAGGAGGTAGCCGATACCGACCCCCAATGCCATGGCGGCGAAAATCCAGACCGTCAGGTAGCGATCAAGGAACGACAGCTTCTGGGTGATGTTCTCAGTCATTTCGCCTCTTTTTCTTGGACCTCAGCGGCACCGCTTCAGCACCGCAACACGCCTCACCAACAGCCTGGCGTCGACAAAGCTCTTCCGGTGAGATGGCAAGAATCTCGTCGAGCTTCTTGCCATCCTCGATGATGACTTTTGATGCTCCGGCGTGCTGGCAGACCCAGGACACAACCTCCCCAGTCCCGCCAAGCGCTTCGTCCTCACTCAGGCGGTAGTATGACCATCGACCGTCCTTGCGGACCTCCACCAGGGCCGCAGCCGCGAGGATCGACAGGTGCTTGGAGGTGGTGGATGCCGCGAGTCCGAGAATCTCGTGGATCTGGCAGACACAAAGCTCGCCACGCTCCCCCAGGGCATGGAGGATTCGTATCCGGTTCTGGTCCGCTAGGGCCTTGGTGATGGAAAGTAGGGCTCGCATTGCTCGCCTCCGATGATTCGCCAGATAACGAATCATTGTCTCCTCGCTGGCCTCAAGCCAAATGCTCCGATTCGTGGCCCCATGAACGGTGTGTTCAAAATAAAGTACATCATGATGTACCCGCCGTTGGCAAAAGTGAAATACGAGATGATGCCGCGCGTGTTTTCCAACGGGCGCATCCTGGCGTTGTCGCTGGCGCAGAACTGGGTGATTGGCCCCTTGCTGATGTTCGCGCTGGCGGTGTTGTTTCTGCGGGACATGCCGGAATACATGGCGGGGTTGATTCTTGTCGGCATCGCGCGGTGCATCGCGATGGTGCTGGTGTGGAACACGCTGGCGCGGGGGAGCGGGGAATACGCCGCCGGGCTCGTCGCGTTGAACAGCGTCTTTCAGGTGTTCTTCTTTGGCGCCTATGCGTGGGTGTTCATCACCGTGCTGCCGCCGTTGTTCGGCATCGAGGGGAACATCGTCGAGGTGACAATGGGCGAGATCTTCGTTTCGGTGGCGATTTATCTCGGCATTCCGTTCACGGTGGGCATTCTCAGTAGTCAGGTGCTGCGCCCTGTCATGGGCGGCGAATGGTACGAGCGCGCGTTCCTCCCGGCCATTTCGCCGGTCTCGCTCATCGCGTTGCTGTTCACGGTCGGGGTGATGTTCGCCCTCAAGGGCGAGGGCATCCTCCAGTTGCCGCTGGACGCGCTGCGGATCGCCATTCCGATGGCGCTCTACTTCGTCATCATGTTCTTCGTCAGCTTCTTCATGGCGTGGAAATTGGGCGCGGATTATTCACGGTCGGCGGCGCTGGCGTTCACGGCGTCGGGCAACAATTTCGAGCTGGCGATAGCCGTGGCCATCGCCGTGTTCGGCATTCATTCCAGCGTGGCGTTCGCGACGGTGATTGGCCCGTTGGTGGAGGTGCCCGTGCTGATCGCGCTGGTGCATGTCTCGCTGCGGTTGCTTGACCGCTGGTATGGTGGACGGGTCAGCGACGACGATGATGAGGAAATCCCCGCCGATGCCTGCGTAACGGCACGGCGTGTGGCGGGGACGAGTGGCATGTAGCAAACGGTTGTCCCGGAGTGCGTCTTAAAACTCCTTCCAAGTCTCAATTCATACGCCTTCCAAAGTGACTTGGGCGTCCCCGCCCAAGACCAGCTGCCGCCATTGTCACCAATCGGCTTCGGTCAGAAAGACAATTTGAGGGCAAAAACCATCACGGCCAAGATGGCCGTGCCACTTTGTGGGCCACGTTCTCAGCGGCTGACCGTCACCTTGAACGGTTCCAGGGGGAGGCCCTCGGTGTTCACGACGTTCCAGACGGGATTGTCCGCCCAGGCGTGATGCACGGTGACGCCGCCGGTGAGTTCCGTGCGGACGAAGATGGAATTGTTGGAGACGATCTGGGCCGTGGCGAAGACCGGTTCGGTGCCCTCGGCGTGCAGGGTGATGCCGTGTACGGTGGTGCCTTCGCGCAGGCGCAGGCCCCCGGCGACGTTGTCGAAGCGCAGGAGGATGCCCTCGGGCGTCGGGTGGGCGGCGGCCAACTGCGGTCCGGTGGGGAGCAAGCCTGTCTTGCCATAGACGTTGGCGCGCGCCCAGCGGGCGAGGCGTTCGCCGACGCTTTTCTTGTCGCGGGGGTGGATGTCGTCGGCCTCGCCGACGTCGATGATGACGGCCATGCCGACGCCGGGGTTGTCGCGGGCGACAAGGCGCTGGGCCTCGCGGACATTGGCCCACTTTGAGTCCACCGTGGGCGTTTCCTGCACGGCATGGTAGTTCGCCAACTGCACGACGAGGAACGGCATTTCCGGGTTGTTCCACAGGTGGCGCCAATCCTGCACCAGCGTATTCAGCGTCCCGGCGTAATGTTCGTTGAAATGGCCTGTGTTCGATTCGCCCTGATACCATGTCGCGCCGCGAATGCCGTAGGGGACCAACGGCGCGATCATGGCGTTGTAGAGGACGGCGGGCAGGTAGCGCCCTCCCACTTCCAAGGACGGCGGGCCGACGGCGGCGGGCCAGTCGCTCTGCGGCACTCCCTCGGCGCGCAGACGGTTGCGCTCGGCGGTCACTTCACGCATCAAGTCCATTCGTTGGCGATACGCCTCGTCGAACGTCTCCATCAGTCCGGGATGTTCCTGCTCCATTTGGGCGATGCGCGCGCGATAGGCTTCCAGTTCGGGGGCCGTCTCGTAGGTCTCGCGGCTGATCCACGGTTCGGCAATGGTGCCGCCATAGGCCGAACGGATGATCCCCACGGGAACGTCGAGGTTCTCGCGCAGATCCTTGCCGAAGTAATAGCCGACGGCGGTGAAGGTGCCCGCGTGTTCCGGCGTCGTGGAGAGCCACTTGGAATCCACGTCATCGACCGGTTTGCCCGCCGCGTTGACATCGACCTGGTAGAATCGCAGGAACGGATCGTTGGCCGCCGCGATGGCCTCGGCGGCGTTGGCGCTATTGGTCAGCGACCACACCATGTTCGACTGGCCGGAACAGAGCCAGACTTCGCCGACGAGGATGTCGCTCACCGTGATCATCGCGCCATTTTCCTGGGCGACGATCATGTTCAGCCCCTCGCTCGTGGCCGGAAGCGCGGGGAGCGGGGCCATCCAACGCCCGTCCTGGTTCGCAGTGGTGCGGGTGTTGATGCCCGCGATCGCGACAATGACGGTTTCGCCGGGATCGGCCCATCCCCAGATCGTGTTGTCGCGGTCGCGCTGCAAGACCATCCCGTCGCTGAAGATCGACGGGAGACGTAGTTCGGCGGCGCAGGGCGCGGTTGGAAGGAGAAGGCCGACCGTCAGGAAAGCAATGGCGATCAGCGGCGGTGAAACTCGGGAAATCATCATCCAACGCAGCCTCCGCAGCCGATGTGTGTTCGTCATTCCTGATCCGGGTCCTTGCGTGCCTTGGCGAGCGCCTCGCCGAAGGTCATCCCCCCGGCCGGCTCGTTGGTCTTCTTGAGGTAGGCCTTCACGTTTTCGCGCTCTGCCTGCTTCATGGCTTCCTTGCGCGAGAGGCTGATCTTCTGTTGCCTGGCGTCCACCTTGACGATCTTGCAGGTGACTTCCTCGCCGATGGTCAATGCCTTCTCGGGCAGCTCGACGCGTTTCTCGTCGATCTGGCTGATGTGAATGAGGCCCTCAAGGTTCTCGGCCAACTCCACGAAAGCGCCGAAGGGGGCGAACCGCGTGATCTTGCCGGTCACCACGGCGCCAACCGGGTGGCTTTGCAGGTATGATTCAAAGGGCGACGAACTCACCTGCTTGATGCCCAGGCTGAGGCGGCGTCCCTTGGCCTCCACCTTCAGGACCACGGCGTCCACTTCCTCGCCAACCTTGAGCACTTCCTTCGGATGATTGATGCGGCGTTCCCATGCGAGGTCGCTGACGTGCACCATGCCCTCGATGTACTCATCGAGCTTGATGAACGCGCCGTAGTTCGTCATCGAGGTGATGGTGCCGCGGACCTTCTTGCCCCGCGGGTATTTCTCCTCGACCTCCGCCCACGGATCCATCTGCACCTGCTTGAGGCCCAGGGACAACCGCTTGTTCTCGGGGCTCAGCTCGAGGACCAGGCACTGCACGCTGTCGCCGACCTTCACGAAGTCCGAGGGCTTCTTGTTCCCCGCCGCCCAACTGATGTCGCTGGCGTGGATCATCCCCGTGATTCCCTCGTCCACATGCACGAAGGCGCCATAGTTCTGGAGGGCGATGATGGTTCCGTTCACCGTGGAGCCGACGGGGAATTGCTGGGCGATTCCCTCCCACGGATCGGTGCCCATGCGCTTGCGCGAGAGGGTGATCTTGCCGCTCTCGCGATCCACCTTCACGATCTTGAGTTCGATTTCCTCGCCGGGCTTGGTCAACTCGTTGGGGTGGGTGCCCCGGTCATAGCTGACTTCCTCGCGCGGGATGAATCCGTCAATCACCCCAAGGTCCACGAAAACCCCGAAGTCGAGCGCGCTCTTGACCGTCCCCTTGATGGTCTGGCCCTCGGCGAGGCTGTCGAGGATGCGCGTGCGCTCGGCCTCGCGCTGCTCGAACAGGAGTTGGCGGCGCGAGAGGACGGCCCGCTTGCGACGCGGGTCATACTCCTGGACGTAGGCCTCGATGTCCTTGCCGACGAAGGTGGAAAGGTCGGGAATCTTGAAGAGATCCACCTGGCTGGCGGGCATGAAGGCCGACAACCCAATGTCCACCATCAGGCCGCCCTTCACCGTTTGAGTCACGCGGCCCCTTATCGGCACCTTCTTTTCCACACAGCGCCGGATCGTCCCCTCCGCCTCGCGGAAGCGCGCCTCGCGGTGCGACAGGCGCGGAGCCCCATCGCTGTCGCGGCCCACTTGGATGACCTTGATCACCTGCCCCAGTTGGAGGTCGCGCTTGTCGCCAATGAGCGGGAACTCGTCGAGGCGAATGCTGGCCTCGGCCTTGCCGCCCACATCCACGAGAATGCTGTCCTCGCGGATGGCGACGATGGGGACTTCGATGATCTCCCCGCGATGCGACTCTTCGGATGCGGCGGGCAGGTGCTGGTCGATGAGCGCGTCGAACTGGGCGATCTCCTGGCGGAGATCGTCGTCCATCCGGTCTTCCGGGGTGTCCGATGCGGGGTTCGGCGTCTTCTCGGGGTTGTTGTGCGTGCTGGTGGTCATGAGGTTTGTGGGCTCGGGTGCGATTCGGAATTTACTCCTGCGATGATCCTTTGCCGCCGGGCGGTGGAGACGCGTCGGGGGGGGAAGCAGTGGGCTGCCCGGTCGTCTCCCCCGACAAACGCATCATCATTTCGCGCTGGATTGCCTGAAACAAGGATTTTTTCGCAGCGTACTGGCTACGCAATCCATCCGTGGAAAAGGGCGGGGCAACATCGATTCTCACGGGCCAGGGGCGCGGATAGGGCTTCCCGGGTCCCCAGGCCTTGTTGGAACCGCTGATTCGCACCGGCAGGACCATGCAGCCGGGCACGGCGGCCGCAATCCGGGCGGCTCCGGCCTCGAACGGCTGCAGCGTCCCGTCGGGAGAGCGCGTCCCCTCGGGAAACACCAGCAGCGCCTTGCCCTCCTTCAGGATATCCAGGCAGGTTTCGAAGGCCCTGCGGTCGCTTGCTCCCCGCTCGATGGGTACCGAGCCAAGTGTGCCGATCAACCATCCCAGAAACCGGCTCTTCCAGAGTTCCGCCTTGGCGAGGAAACACATGCGCCGGTTGTGAAAGGCGGTCGCCACCAGAGGCGGATCCAGATGGCTGCAATGATTGGCGACGATCAGGACAGGGCCCTTGAGGGGCATGTTGTGGACGCCGCGCACGCGCACCATGCAAAACGTGCGCGCCGCGACCCAGGCGGCGATCCAGACGATCCAATAGACCAGGCCACGAAACATCGGGAAAGCCGCGCGAGGAATTGAATGCCTCCGGAATTCTTCGGCGACCACCGCAGGGCAAGGCAATGCAATCCGTCTGTCCCCTTATGCAAGGGGTGCTGGTGGGTCAGGGAGCCTTTCCCACCAGAGTCATCGCAAAGATGTACCCGTTCTTGATTTCCGGGAACTCGACGGCCATCAATTCGCGCCCGGGATCGGCCGGCAGGGTCCAGTAGAACAATTCGCACGGCGGGGGAGCGTTCCCCTCCGGCGTGTAGCGGAAGGGCGCGGTGAAGGCCACGCCGTAGCCGGGCGGTGGGGGAGTGCACCACTCCGGAATCATCGATTCGATGGCTGTGGACGATCCGTCCGCGTAATGCAGTGTCCAGGTTCCCGGGTGCTTCCCGTCATGGCCGAAGCCCAGGAGGTTCACCCCGGACACCTGGCCTCGGGGAACCGTAACCAACTGGGCATCCGGCTGGATCACGTTCTTGTTCCCGTTCGCCAAGGAGGCGAGCGAGAACTCCCGGCCCTTGGCGCGAAGCGTTGCCCCGTCGGGGGTATAGTCGCCCGGAAACGCGAACATTCCCATGCTTTCGCGATCATAGTCTTTCCGGCCGGCGGCGAACGACACCGCGTCGAAATTCAGGTACTCCGTCAAGTCGACGACTGTTTGGGGTCCCAAGCCGGGATCCTCGCCGACCTCCACCGTGAACGGAAGCCGGGCGGTGTTCTCGAGAAACCGGACTTCAATGACGCCGGATCGCGGACCGGGCGCTGCATCGGCCGGAATCGAAAGGGGAATGACGATTCGCTCGCGGTGACCGGTGCCCGCACTGAAGGCCAGCGGGAATTCCTCCTCCGTCCCCAGTCCCTCGGGCAGCTCGACGCTGACCGATCCTTTCACACGTCCCTGGACTTTGTTGGTAATCTGAAGGGTCACGCTGTTCGTTTCTCCGGGAATCGCATGGACCGGGAGGGGCAGAACCTGAAAATCCAGCGGGCTGTTGAACTGAAGCGAAACCGGTATCGAATGGGCAAGGTCCGCCAAGGCTGTGGCGCCATCCCCCTCATCGAACACGACGGTGAGGGCGACCAGGTCATCCTCGGGGACGTTGCGTGCCTGAACATTGAAAGCCAGGCGCGCGGATTGGCCGGCTGCAAGGTCCGTCACGTCTTCCGTCGCTCGCGGGATGCCGGACACCCAGCCCTCGGGAAGTCCTTCGAGGCGCATCTTGCCGGTGAGCGGGCGGTCGAGGGTGTTGGTGACGCTCGCGTGGAGGAGGACGGACTCGCCAAGGTTGATTTCGCTCTTGACCGCGGTTGCCGCGACCCACGGCTTTTCCTGGTTGTTGAGGTCCCGGAACCCAAAATGACGAGTCCCCGGGGTGCGGAGCGTCAGGGCGACCGCTTCGCGCGGGAAGAAGTTCACCAGCAGAGTGTGTGAGGCTTCACCGGGGGGGATGGTCACCACTTGCTGAAGGCCATTGTAGCCGTCGCGCAGGCGCTCGACGGTCAGGATGCGCACCTTGTCCCGCGGTTCGAACTTGAGGGTCACTTCCGAGCGCGCCCTGCCCTCGGAGAGATTGCGCACCACGGTGGATCCCAGGAACGCGCCCGCCTCGTTGCGATGATGGGTGGCGACGATGTCCAACAGCGCACCGCCGGGGACGGTCACCGTGGCGAGGTCTCCGATCGTATTGCGAAACAGCCAGTATGGCCAAAACGTGCTGGGGATAATCCCGCCCTTTTCATCGACCATTCCGAAAGCATAGTTCCCGCTCTCGTTGTAGGACATCGCGCAGAAGTGGTGGATGCCTTCGATGAGGTCCGATAATTCCAGAAGCCGGAACTGCCGCTCCAGGACAAAGTCCATCTTCTCCCAGCCCACAAACCACGCGTCGGTCTCCGTGATCATCACCTTCCCGTTTTCCTTGCCGGGAATGGCGCGGAACATCTCGGCGAACTTCTTGATATTGTCGGTGATGGGGGCGACGCCCTGGCCCATCGGGCCGTAGTGATGGAAGATCACATAGTCCGTGTTCTCGCCGCACGCCGCGAGAAAGCGCTCCATGTACTCGACGATGTCGCCCCCGGCCGGGGTGATCGTGGGCCCGCCGACCAACACGCCGGGGTAGTTCGCGCGAATGCGCTTTGCCGCCGCGTTGTAGAGATCGAAGAACGCCTCGTCGGTGCCTTCCCAAAACATCTCGAAGTTCGGCTCGTTCCAGATCTGCGCGAGACGCACGTTTGGACGATAGTCCGGCGACCCCGGGGCGCCATTGTACGTCTCCACAACTGCCGCGGCGAATTCCGCCCATTCCTCGTTGTCGCGAATGGGGCGGTCGCGATCGCCGCTCCGCAGCCAATCGACGTTGTAGCAAAGCAGGGAAAGGCGTTCCATGCCCAACTCGTCGAGCAACTTCTCGAACGGGGCGCGGTCCTCGATGAACCGGATCATCTTGTCGGGATGAAGGCGATCCCAGTCGAAAACCGCCGGGTCCTCATTGTCGTTCTCCGGTTCCATCAGGTGAATCCATGTCTCCAGCCGGGTCTGGGTTCCCTGAGGATTGAGCAGGAGAAAAGTGTCCAGGACCATCGGGTCTTCCTCCACCACCACCTGCATGAATCCCTGGATGCTGAAGAGGGCGCGGTTGAGTTTGCCCTCGCTGCGCGTCCAGTCGATCTCCACGGGGATGGGTTCCTGAGCGAGCGATGCACACGGCAACGCGAGACAAAGGGCGAGAATTGCCAGAAAGCGGAGCATTTGAGGGTCTCCTTTGGGGCGCCGATCGGAAGTCGATGAGTCGCCAGTGGGGCGCGGATTGCAGGGGCAAAAAAAGACTTTCACAGAAAGACGGGCGGAGTCAAAAGAGAAGACGCTCCAAATGGCCCGCCGTGGACCTTGATTGTCCACCTTTGAGGGTGCCCCCGAGACGGTCCTTCTCGCATCCGAAAGGGCCCTTCACCGTTGCGCACCCGCGCGGTTCCGCATTTCCTGACGGCAACACTCACGGAGACACCCAATGCCCATCAAGATCGACCCCAAACGTCCCCTCCACAGCCACGAGGTCACCCACGGCCCTTCGCGCGCACCGCACCGTGCGTTTCTGCGCTCGATGGGCCTGACAACAGAAGACTTGCAAAAGCCCTTCGTCGCCGTCGCCACCACCTGGAACGAGGCGACTCCGTGCAACCTGTCTCTGGCGCAACAGGCCCAGCACATTAAGGCCGCCGTGAAGGAACTGGGCGGCACCCCGCGCGAGTTCACCGCCATCAGCGTCAGCGACGGCATCGGCATGGGACACGCCGGGATGAAGGCGTCGCTGGTCAGCCGCGAAGTCATCGCCGACAGCGTGGAACTGATGGTGCGCGCGCATTGCTACGACGCGGTGGTGGGTCTGGCGGGGTGCGACAAGTCGCTCCCGGGGATGATGATGGCGTTGGCTCGGTTGAATCTCCCGGGCTTGTTTCTCTACGGGGGCACGATCATGCCCGGCAAGTTCAAGGGCAAGGACGTCAGCGTGCAGGACGTGTACGAAGCGGTCGGGGCCCATGCCGCCGGGAAGATGAGCGACGAGGACTTGCTGGAGATGGAGTGTGGGGCCTGTCCGGGGGCGGGTTCCTGCGGCGGACAATTCACCGCCAACACGATGGCCTGCGTGAGTGAGGCGATCGGCATCGCCTTGCCGGGCAGCGCGTCATGGCCCGCCATCGACCCGGACCGCGAGCGCGTGGACCGCAGCGTCGGCGAGGCGGTGTTGCGCCTGTTGGAGCAGGACATCCGCCCGCGCGACGTCATGACATTCGAAGCGTTCGAGAACGCGATGGCCGTCGTCGCGGCGACGGGCGGATCCACCAACGCGGCGTTGCATCTGCCCGCGATGGCGAACGAATGCGGGTTTGCGTTCACGCTCGCCGATATTGATCGCGTCGCGCGCCGCACGCCGACCATCGCGGACCTGAAGCCAGGCGGACGCTACCTTGCGTATGACGTGCACAAGGCAGGGGGCGTTCCCGTGATCCTCAAGGTGCTGTTGGACGCGGGTTTCCTGCACGGCGATGTGCTCACCGTCAGCGGCAGGACCATGGCCGAGAATCTGAAGAATGTGAAGCTGCCCGGTGGGCAGGACGTGATCGTGCCCGTGGAGAAGGCGCTGAGCCCCACCGGCGGCATGGTGGTGTTACACGGCAATCTGGCGCCCGACGGCGCGGTCATCAAGACGGCGGGCGTGAAGAAGTTGCAACACGAGGGCCCCGCGCGCGTGTTCAACTGCGAGGAGGACGCGTTCAAGGCCATCAGCGAATGCCGCATCGTGAAGGGGGACGTGGTGGTCATTCGCTACGAAGGCCCCAAGGGTGGCCCGGGAATGCGCGAGATGCTCGCCCCGACGGCGGCGTTGGTGGGGCAGGGCCTCGGCTACGATTGCGCGATGGTGACGGACGGACGCTTCAGCGGCGCCACGCGCGGCCTGATGATCGGCCACGTTGCCCCCGAAGCGATGGACGGCGGGCCCATCGGATTGGTTCGCGAAGGGGACATCATCGTGCTGGACGCGGAGAAGGGATCGATCGATGTGCGGCTATCCGAGGTCGAACTCGCCGAGCGCCGCAAGACGTTCAAGCCCATCGAGCCACGTTACAAGGGCGGCGCGCTCTTCAAGTTCGCGCAACTCGCGAGGCCAGCCAATGAAGGTGCCATCACGTCAAAGGGCGGCGATGATCCGATTCCGATGCCGAGAATAGCGAACAGGGGATAGGGGTTGAGAGTTGGGGGTTGGGGATTCGTGCCTGTCACTATCCGTCCGTGTCTTGTCCGTGCGCCGGTGCGCTTATCAGGCCAATGCCTCAAAATCAATCCACCGGCCGAGATCCCGCCCCCACCGGCGCGAGATTTCGGCCGCGATTTTTTTGCCGGAGCCGGGAGCATGCCCCAGGATGACGGCGGAGAGATTGTAAGGCCATTCGGTGGTCGGCGCGCGAATTGCCACGTCGCCGGTGCAGGCAACTGCCGCAAGGGCGCCCGCCGCGCGCTGGACGTCAATGGCATCAAGCGACCAACACGCAAGGCCGCATCCCTTCCACCCGAGCGCCATGGGATTGAGCCGCACGGAAAACCTGCGGGCAAGGCGCTGGATGAGGAGTTGGTGAAGCGCCTCGCGCATCCGCTCGCCGTCGCCAAAGGTCTCCCAGAACGGCTTGCGAACGTCGAGGGCGTGCAGGCGTGACAGGGGCGTCAGGCAGGCTTTGAAGCGCTCTTCTGCCGCCTGCCATTTTGTCGGGCTCTCCGGAAGCATCGTCCGGTCGGCCGACGCCGCAAGCGGGTCCCACTGTTCAGGGTCCGCTCCCACATCAATCAGGATCCCAATCTTGAACCACTTGCCTGCCTGCCATCCGGGCATGCCGGGCTCCCTCAGGCGCCATCGCGAGACCAGGACACCTTCATCCGAGGCGGCGCGCCAGCGGAGGGGCTCGATTCCGTGGTTCGCGAAATCCAAAGTCTCCCCGACCTCGGGGTGCTGGACATTTGCCTCCGCGCACAGTCCGAGAAGGATGCCGCTGGCCTGAAGATCCCCGACCCACGCGCCAACCTCCTCTCGCGTGGCAAACAAGCCCCGCGCGAGATCATCCCACGGATCGCGCCCCAGCGGAAACGCGGCCTGGGTGCTCTTGAGCAGCTTGGGAATGCGCGGGTCGGAGAAGGACATCACTTGAGGAAGGAACGCGCCCATCGTGGCGAGAGGGCGAAATCCAGCTCGCCCTTGCCGGCCTCGACCGGTCCTTCGAAGGAGATCGCCATCAGGCCCGACTTGCGCATTTCCATGCCGCGCTCTTCCCCAAGCAGGGCCATCGTGGCCATGCAACCGATCTGTGTTTGATGACCGACGCACAGGATCACCGATTCGGGAGCGAGTCCCTGTGCCTGGTCGTTGATGGCGCGGGCGAACTCCGCCCACGGAACCTCCACGTCGATTTCAGGAATGCGCACGGGCTTCAAATCGAGATCCAGCGCATCAAGCACGATCTCCGCCGTTTGGATGGCGCGAAGCCGGAAGCTGGTAAGGACAAGGTCTGGCCACAGACCGAATCGCCCCATGACTTCGGCGACCTGGCGGACGCGCTTTTTCCCCTTCGAGGTCAGCGGACGGGTTTCATCAGGAATGCCATCCGCCGCAATTCCGTGTCTGAAGAGGACGAGGATCATGGGTCTGGCTCCGGGTGACGGATGGTCAAAAGAAAACGGGAGGGAAGACCCTTGGATCTCCCCTCCCGTTTTTGTCGAGCGGATTAGCGCTTGGCGGCTTTTCTGCCGGCCTTCTTGCCGGCCTTCTTGGCCCCCTTCTTTGAGGCCAACTTCTTGGCAGCCGCCTTCTTGGGCGCTGCCTTCGCGCCCTTCTTCCTTGCCTTGGCGGGGGCCGCCTCCGCGAGTTCGCCGTAGACGAACTGCACGGCAGCCTGCGCCGCCGCCAAGGCAAGGAAGAAGGGCGCGAAGGCAGCGCCCAAGAAGGC
>CAYTRP010000025.1:0-1237 GCA_964440195.1 uncultured Candidatus Sumerlaeota bacterium | reverse complement strand
CACGGCAGCCTGCGCCGCCGCCAACCGGGCGATCGGCACGCGGAACGGCGAGCAGCTCACGTAGTTCAACCCGACGCGATGGAAGAACTCCACCGACGATGGATCGCCGCCGTGCTCACCGCAGATTCCCAGCTTGAGGTCAGGACGCGTCTGGCGACCGCCGTCGCTGCCCGCGCGAACAAGGGCACCGACACCCTGCTGGTCGATGGACTGGAAGGGATCCTGGGGAAGGATCTTGCGCGTCAGGTACTCGGGGAGGAACGTGCCAATATCGTCACGCGAGAATCCAAAGGTGGTCTGCGTGAGGTCGTTCGTGCCGAAGCTGAAGAACTCGGCGTACTCGGCGATCTGGGCGGAGGTCAGCGCGGCGCGGGGCAGTTCGATCATCGTGCCGACCAGGTACTTGAACTTCACCTTGGTCTCGCCCATGACCTCGGCGGCCACGCGATGCACGATGGCGGCCTGGTCCTTGAGTTCATTGACGTGTCCGACCAGCGGGATCATGACCTCCGGGAAGACCTTTTTCTTCTTCCTGGTCATTTCCGCGGCAGCCTCGAAGATGGCGCGCGCCTGCATGGTCGTGATCTGCGGATAGGAAATACCCAGACGGCAGCCACGATGTCCGAGCATCGGGTTGGCTTCGTGAAGCTCCTGGATGCGGATCTTCAGGTCCGCGGTCGTGATTCCCAGCTCGTGCGCGATTTCCTCGATCTGCTTGGGCTCGTTGGGCGTGAACTCATGCAGGGGCGGATCGAGGAGGCGAACCGTCACCGGCAGTCCTTCCATGGCGGAGAAGATCTCGATGAAGTCCTTCTTCTGGTAGGGGAGCAGCTTGTTGATGGCCTTCTGGCGATCCGCGTCGGTCTTGGCGACGATCATCTCGCGCATGGCCTTGATGCGCGCCGAATCGAAGAACATGTGCTCGGTGCGGCAAAGGCCGATGCCCTGGGCGCCGAAGCGCCGGGCAAGCACGCTGTCGGGGCCGTTGTCCGCGTTGGTGCGAACGCCCAGCACGCGGCGCTTGTCGGCCAGTTGCATCAGAACCTTGTACTCGGGGTTGTTGTCGGGATTGGCGGGGAGCAGGTCCAACTCGCCGGCGTAGACCTTGCCATTGGTCCCGTTGAGGGTGATGAAGTCGCCCTCCTGGTACTTCTTGCCGTCCACGGTCATGACGCGCGAGTCGTAATCGATCTTGATCGCCGCGCAGCCGACAATGCAACACTTGCCCCAGCCACGG
>CAYTRP010000024.1:1581-16063 GCA_964440195.1 uncultured Candidatus Sumerlaeota bacterium | reverse complement strand
GGGGTTCGTCCCCGATATCAAAGCCATCGCGAGCTTTCTTCCCGAGAAGCGGCAGACCATGCTCTTCTCCGCCACCTTGCCGCGCGAGATCGAGGGCCTGACACGCCGCCTGATGCATCAACCAGTCCGCATCGAGGTGGGGGAGGAGAGCGTCGCCGATCCCGTCTCGCAGGAGGCATGGCCGGTGGCGGCGCGGCAGAAGTACGCGCTCCTCGCCGCCATCCTGAAGCAACGCGGCTGGAAACGCGTGCTCGTATTCTGCCGAACGCGTGCTCGCGCCGAGAAGCTCCACGAGCGCCTGGTTGCGGAAGGAATGCCCTCGGGGATTCTCCACGCGGACAGGACCATGTCGGACCGGCGCTCCGTGATGCAAGACTTCCGAGGCGGCGAGGTTCATTTCCTCGTGGCGACGGATCTCGCGGCGCGGGGGCTGGACATCGCGGGCATCGATCACGTGGTGAACTTCGATGTGCCGGTTGCTCCCGAGGACTACATTCACCGGGTCGGCAGAACGGGCCGTGCCGGGCAACCGGGCGTCGCGCTCTCGCTCGTGAGCGACGCGGAACTGGTGCTGCTGGCCCGCATCGAGCACCGGCTGCGTTATCAGATTCCCATCAAGCGCCTTGATGACTTTGCCTATGACTCCGAAGTGGCGGGTGCCACGCGGAGGATACGCTCGCGCGAGCGCAAGCCCACGGATCCCAATGCGCGCCTCTTCAGCAAGGAGCGCAAGGAGTCGCCGTTCACGCGCTCGGGAAAGGCGCGGCGCGCCACCAGCATCGAACGCGACGACGCCACAAAGCCCGCGAGGATCAAAAAGAAACTTCCCCACCAGCGGCGCCGCCGCGGGTAGGGAAGTTCAAACGTCCCTGTTCTTCCGACGGCTAGACGACGAGTGCGTCATCCACCCGGGCGAGCAGATTCTCCAGACGCTCGATGGCCTCGCGTTGCTGCCGGGTCTGCTCGTGCAGCTTCTCCGCCTCGTCGAGCAACTCGTTGGCAATGCTGAGATCACAGGCGAACTGGAAGGCGACCATCGTTGCCAACTTTGCGGGCGAGGTCGAGCCGGCCCTTTCGCCGAGCTTGCGCAGGCGTTGCGTGACCTGGTCCGCCGCGGAATGGATGTGCCCGACCTCGTCGGGTTCCACCTGAAGGCGAAACTCGTGACCTCCCACCGACACGTTGACTTCTTCAAGCGGTTTCATGGGCAAGTTCCACCTGGGCCAGGTAGGTTTCGGCCTGCTCGATTCTTTCAATCAACGAAGACAAGCGGTCCCTCATGCGGGCATCGCGGCGCTCGGCGTCTTCCAGCCGATCCTGCAGGCGAGCCAGCTCGGCGATGGATTCGGTCGCGACCTGCTCCCTTTGGGCCAAGGCCTGACCGAGGGAGGCGGCCTCCGCCCGAAGGTGGTCGCGTTCCTTCTCCGCTTCCGCGCGGGATTGGCGGGTCGCTTCCAATTCCTCGCGCGCCTCGTGCAACTGATGCGCGAGGTGATTTCTTTCGCCCACGATCGCCTCGTGGGCCTGTCGAAGCCCGTGCAGCTCGCCGCCGATGCGGTCCCGTTCGGCATGGGTGCCATTCAGCTCATTGCGAAGGTGCGCGTTGTCGTGCGCCAGACGGTCCTTTTCGCCATTCGCCCCCTCAAGCCAGCCTCGCAGGGTGTTTCTTTCCCCGGCGAGGGAGTCGCGCTCGCCGGCAAGGGCATGGCTCGACGCGCGCAAGTGATCCATCTCCCGCTGGAGTCCCTGCATTTCCGCGCTCTTGTGCTGGAGGGCCTCGGCGGCGGAGTTTCGCTCGCCCTGTAGCGCGTAAGCCTGGCCGCGCAGCGCCTCAAGCTCGATGATCAAGTCCTCGCGCTCGGAGGCCGCCGCGCGCAACGCGTCGAACTCGTCTTGCTGGTTCTCAAGCTCGGCGAGGCGGATGGCGGCCGCTTCAAGCTCGGCCTGCAACTGGTGGTGATTCGCCAGCGTCACGCGAAGCGCGTCGTTTTCCGTCTCAAGGAGGCTCTTGCTTCCCCGAAGGCTCTGCAACTCCTCGATCAAGTCGAGGATTCGTCGTTCAAGTTTTTCAACCACCTGAAGCATGGGGTACCCTTTCTGCGGGAACGGAGGAATAGGAACGGGAACAGGAAGGTCCGTGAATCACGGGATGAGCGAGGAACGCGTTGAGGGACGATGAATGTCAACCCTGAAACAGGAGGCGTGAAAACCGGAATTTCGAGTCTCCTCCCATGCCTTTCGCGCGGCCTCCAAGCATCTTCCCGACGCCATGCCCGAGCGACTTTTCGGTCTTCTGGCCGACACCCATGGATTCGTTCATCCGGCCCTTCACGGGCTATTCGAGGATGTTGAGGGGATACTTCACGCGGGCGATGTCTGCGGCCAGCACGTGATCGACGAACTCGAATCCATCGCCCCCCTCCATGCCGTGCGCGGCAACTGCGACGAGCCACGCCCCGACCTGCCGGAGGTGCGCAAGGTGGCGCTGCCCGGCGGGACGGCCATCATTACCCACGGCCACACGATCGACCGGGCCACCAGCGAGCCCGCCATTCTGGCGGGGATCTATGCCCCCAACAATCCGCGGCTTGTCCTGTTTGGACATTCCCACCGGTGGTTTTGCGAAAAAGTGGGGGAGATCTGGGTCGTCAATCCCGGCTCTGCCGGGCGGCCCCGGTTTTCCGACTTGCCAAGTGCCGCCATTCTCGTTTGTGGCCAAGACGGATGGCGCATCCGGCGCCATGATTTGCCGTGGCCACCCGCGAGGATCGAACCGTGAGGGGCGCGCAGGTCATTTCCCGCCGGCGCGGCATTCCGGTCGTGCCGATCCTGTGCGTGCTGATTGCCGGCATGATGATCGCCGAGATCGCGATTCTCTTCGTGCTCGCCGGCCTGGTGGGTTGGCTCCTGACGCTGCTATTCGCGGTGGTCACGGCGATGATCGGTGCCGTGATGATCCGGTTTGCGGGCCTGTCCGTCTGGAGCCGGTTTCAGGCGGAGGTCGTGGCCGGACGATTTCCGGCCCAGTCGATAATCGCCGAGGGTGCGGTGGTGCTTGTTGGGGGTGCCTTCCTGATCGTGCCGGGCTTGCTCACCGATCTTCTGGGTGCCTCCACCCTTATTCCCCCCATCCGGAGCTTCTACGCCCGCCTGCTATTGGCCTGGGCGCGACGTGCATTTGCCGTCCGGCCGTTCGGGGATGGCTTTGCCGCGCGGACCGGAAGTAACTTTGCGGGCTTTGCGCCCGATTCCACGCCGCGCACCGGCCCCTCGGTATTCGATGTCCCTCCCGACGTCAGCGATGCCTCGGGGGGAAAAGCCCCGAAGGCCGATCCGGTCGACGGGGAATTCAAAGGGACGGAATGACGGGGTCAGGGCTTGCGGCGGGCCAGATGTTGTTGCCAGGACATCTCGACGCGATCGTAAATGGCTTGGGGATTCAGCGAATCGAGATCGGCCGTCTTGGGCGCGTAGGCCCGGCAGAATCTCAGGGCGATCTCGCGGTTCATCCCACGGGGCACCAGCGACAGGAACAATTGATACAAGGCGTGGGCACGCAGTCGCCGGGAAGGATAGCGGCCGATTCTGGACCCGTCGAGATCGATCAGGGCGTAGCGCTCATGCGCGGGCGATCCCGAAGGCGCGTCCGTCTTGAAGATGTGATCGCCCCGATAATCCGCATGGAATGCCGAGAGCCCGTGAAGCCATCGCGTAAACCGGGCAACTTCGACCAACTCCTCCTCCTGAAGCGGGACCTTGCGGAAATAGTCCACAAGTGGAAGCCACGTATCGGGGAGCGAGCGCGTCAGGAGGAACGATTCGGCGGACTTTGCATTGGCGAAGAACACGGGCTCGGGAACCGTGACGCCCGCTGCAAGGAATGCCCGGCCAGTCGCGAACTCCCTTTGGGCCTTGGAACCGCGAAGGGTCCAGGAAACCCGCTGCCGGATGAGGGCAGGAATACCCCGCTTGGCATAGACGCGTTCGCCGCGCCACTCGAAGCAGATGACCCAACGATGCCGGGACTTCTTGGTCAGCACGTAGCCCTCGGGCATGGGCAGGCGCTTGCTGGCCTCCTCCCACGGCAGCGACCGCGGATCGAAAGACTCGAATCCGGGGAGGGCCTGACCATGCAGGTCGTCCTGACTCCATGGGATGGGTCGGGACAGAACTTGATGAGCGTCCATGGTCGTCATTTGAAAAGCTCGTCGAATGCTTCCGGTGGCCGTACCCGCGCTTTTCGATCCGTGTTTTCTGTTGGTTGAGTCGGCCCCCCGGTGCAAGCCTTGGTTATATCATGACGACTCTGATTCGCGATTCCGGCCCCTCCCTCCACATTCTTTCGCCTCGGAATGCCTTGGCGATGGCTGCCTCCATTGGGATTACGACGGGTCTGGCCCTCCAGAACCCCCTCCTCCTCTACGGGGGGGGGCTCGCCGGAGGCACCCTGCTGCTGGCATTCATCCATGCGGCCGGTTTGCTTCGCGGGATTCGGCTCCGGCGCCTCCATGCTCCAAGGGCCTTCGAGGGGCAGCACGTCCCGGTGGACCTCGAAATCGAGTCCAGCGCCTTGTTCCGGCCATCCCTGGTGGTTGTCGAAGACCAGTTTCCGCCTTCCGGCCCGGGCAGGGTCCGCCACTTGGTCGAGCGCCCCCTCGCACGGGGGCACAAGCTCATCGTCCACTATTCCGGCGAGTGCTCGCGGCATCGCGGGTTGTATACCTTGGGACCCGCCGTCCTTGAGGCACGGGACGCCCTCGGGCTTCTGCGGCGAACGGTCATCGCGGATGAATTCACTCCGCTGCTGGTCTATCCGGCCACCATTGAATTGGAGGGAAAGCGGCTCCACGGGCGGGGAACCCAATTTCATGTGGGGATCGAGACCTGCCGCCGCCCGGGACAAAGCGAGGAGTTCACCGGCCTGAGGGAATACCATTTTGGCGATGGTCCCAACACCATCCATTGGCGATCCACGGCCCGGCGGGGGATTCCCCTGGTGAAGGAATTTCGCGAAGACTTGACCACCGAAGTGACGCTGTTTCTCGATATGGGGCGGCTGGGCCTGGGTGGATTGGGCGACCAAACCACCATCGAGTACTCCATCAAGGCTGCCGCGAGCCTCGCGCGCAGGGCTGTCGAACGTGGCTTCGCCGTCCAGTTGTTCGCCGTCGGACCGGAGATCGAGCATATCCCGCCGGGTCGTGGCTCCCGCCACCTTCTCATGGTGCTGGACTCCCTCGCGCTTCTCAAGGTCGAGGGCGAGTCGCGCTTCAAGGATGCGTTGCTCGAACACGGCACGAACCTGCGGCGAGGGAGCACCCTGATCGTGCTGCAGAGTGCCACGACCGTCGATGTTGCGGTCGCGCGGCGGATCCTCCAGCGGCTTGCCCACCGAAGGATTCATGTCCAGTTTGTGCTCGTCGATGATCGGGAATTCGTGAAGTTGTACCGCGAGCAGGAAGACCGGCACCACGGGGCCCCGAGTACCGCGTTCATCGCGGCCTCCCTCGCCGGGCTGGGAGCGGAAGTCTCCACCATCCGCAAGTCGTCGCGGCCTCTTGCCGCGCTTCACTCCGGGCTCATGGGTCCGGCGGCCGGGGGGCTTCGACGTGGCGCCTGACGTCCGCCTGCATCGCCGCGAGTGGCAGTGGACCGCGTCTGGATGGGCGCGCGCGCATCGCCTTGTTCTCGGGCTCATGCTTTGCGCCGCGATTGCGGTCGCCTTTCTGGACGGTGACCCCATCGGACCGGTCTTGGGAGGTTTCTTCATCGTGGTCTGCATGAGCGGAATCCTGTTTTCCCGTTTCTTCGAGGCGCCGCTGACCGACTTCCTGCGCAACCTGAATCCTCGCGATGGCGTGTTGTTCTTCCTCGCGCATGGAATGGTTCTCCTGCTGCCTTCGTTGGTTGGGTTTGGCGACTGGCGCGTTGCGATTGCCGCCTTGATGGCGTTTGTCGGCTTTCTCTCCGTGGACAGGCTCGGGTTCGGGCGGCTCCACGCTCTTTCATTGGTGCTTGTCTTTCTCGGCATTGCCTCCCAGCCACTTCGTCCCTTTCCAGTTCTTGCGGTTTATGGCTTGCTCCATCTGCTTTCGCTTCGTTTGCAGCATTTGTCCGGGAGATTGGATCAATTCGGCGAGGGGCGGGGCCTCCCGGTCGTTCCGGTGCTTGTGCAGACACTCGTCTGGGTCGTGCTTCCCTGGGCTGTCGCAACGGCCGTCTTTGCGTGGCTGACTCCTTCGATGTCGGAGCAGTCAAGGTTCCTTGTTTTCGACTGGGGAGGACGAGTCGCTCCCGCCGTGTCTCTGGAAGCCGCGTCGCCGGGCGAATTGCTGCGCGATCTGGCCATCCTGGCCATCCTGATTGCCGCGATGACCGCCGCGATCTGGTGGTTCGAACGCCAGTTGGGTCTTCGGCGTCGCGGAAAGGGAACGGAGCAGCCGGTCAACCTGACGGCCGCCACCTCGCTGATGGAACCGGTAAGTCCGGCAGCGGCGGCGCCCCACCGGGAAGAGTTGGGCGATGCGCGCGGCCGAATCGTGGCGCGCTTTCGGTCGTTGGCGGCGGAGTTCGCGCGCCTGGGATTCGTTCGCACGCGATCGGAAACGGCTCCGGAATACATCCGGAGGGTGCGGCACGAAGCCAGCCAGACGGACCTGTCGCCTGGCGAACCGCTGTCCGTCTTTGAGCGGGCCTGCTACTCTCCACTGACGGTGAGCGACGCCGAAGCGGATGCGTTCTTTCGATGGGCAGCGACCGCCGAGAAGGGCATGACCGAGAGCATTCGCCGGAGTGGGGGCGGGAAGCTTCCTCCGGATGCCACGGCTTGACCCACTCGCATCGCCCCCTCGACCATCCCGGCGAACGACGACCCCGCTCCTTTAGGCATCCCATGGCCGAGCAACCCGACTCATCCCCTTCCTCTTCCGGCGAGCCGCAAGTTTCTGCCGTGCCACGGCGAAAGGCGGGCTTCTTCACGCGCCTGTTCGAGAACAAAAACGTCGAGGAGGCGGAGGAGACGCTGAGGGCACTGGAGCAGGAGGAGCTGCATCTTGGGGCTCCCACCGGGGAGGAAGAGAAGAAGGGGGCATTGTCGCGCTGGTTTGGGCGCCGCGCCAAGGCGGAGCCGGAGGCGGATGCTCCACCGCGCGCCTCCTGGTTTCAGCGTCTTCGCGACCGGCTTGGACTGACACGGCGCAGCCTGCTCGACCAGGTAAAATCGATCCTGCGACTGTCCGGCAGTCTCGACGCCGACACGATCGAGGACATCGAGGACGTCCTGATCCAGGGCGACGTCGCGATCGAGACCACGAGCAAGATCATCGATCGCATGAAGCGCGCCGCGCGTTCCGGAGAGGTGAAGGGCGAGGCCCTCTTCAACGTGTTCAAGGAATCCATTCATGACATTCTTGCGTACTCGGCGCCGGGCTTTGATCCGGTGCCCACGCATGGCGATCCCTACGTTGTGATGGTCACGGGCGTGAATGGCGTCGGCAAGACCACGACGGTCGCCAAGATGGCGGCGCGGTGCACGGCGGCGGGACTGAGCACCATGTTGGTTGCCGGCGATACGTTTCGTGCCGCCGCCGTTGAGCAGCTAGAGATCTGGGCCCAAAGAACGGGTTGCGAATTCGTTCGCGGCGCGGATCGCGGCGATGCCGCGGCTCTGTGCTATGACGCCCTTCAGAAGGCGCGAAGCCGGGGAATCCAGGTGGTCTTCATTGATACGGCCGGGAGATTGCACACCAAGTCCTCCCTCATGGAGGAGCTTGGCAAGATCCAGCGCGTTTGCGCGCGAGTGATCCCCGGATCGCCGCACGAGACGCTCCTCGTGATCGATGCCACCACGGGTCAAAACGCCATCCAGCAAGTGCGCCTCTTTTCCGGCGCCGTGAAGATCGACGGCTTGGCGATGACCAAGTTGGATGGAACCGCGAAGGGTGGGGTGTTGCTCAGCATTCTCGACATGTTCCGCATCCCGGTCACCCTGGTGGGCGTCGGGGAAGCGGTTGCCGACCTGCGCGACTTTGACGCGGATCAGTTCGCCGCGGCTCTCTTCGGGGACGAGCTGCGTCGCGATCAATAGACCGGCAACGCCAGCCACTTCCAGTCTTCAGCGGTCGATGACACCCATCATCTCCATTCCCACGGAACGGACGCGAGTGGGCTCGTTGACGAATTGGTCGTCGAGCTTGCCACCAACAAGTTGAATCCAGCCTCGTCCATTCCCGGGGGTGAAGAACTGTCTTTCCGTGTCGGCGATGGGGCCGGAGATTGGCCTGCCCGCGCCGGTCAGGATTCCCAGCAGGCTGGCGCTGAACAGGGAGGAGACGCGATTGGCCTCAAGTGTCACTTCCCGGGTGGCTCCGATCACGCGTGTGCCCGGGTGTTCAAAGGGGAGGTCGAAGGACATGACGATGCCGATCTCCGGGCCGAGCGTCAGCGCCGGCTCGCCACTCCCCTGCATGAACGCCTGCTGGAAACCGGCACGGGCGCCCCGCCCGCTGTCGAAACCGAAGTCGCTGCGGTCGGGATAGTTGAGCAACCTCGCGCGCGACATTTCATGATGCACGACGAAGGAGTTCGACTTGGGCACCGGGTTGAGTTCCACCAGGAAGATGATGCTGCGGGCCACCACGTCGGCCTCCACCCCGAGGTCGGCGGAGATTGCGGAGTCTTCGGCCAATCCCACAAACCACACGCGCCCCTTCAAGGGGGGAAGGATCGTCGAAACCTCGTGGGGAAGGGCGATGTGCCGCAACATGACGGCGGCGTTTTCGCGATTGATCGCCTCGTTCGAATCGGTCTTGAGGCCCGTGAGGGCCGTCACCCGGTCAACGAAGTCGTTCAGTGGCCTCCACAAGACGAGAGGCCCCTGGCTGAACCAAAGGCGCGAGGCAGTGCGATCCAGGTCGATCGTGGCCCCGTCCTTCATGGTTCCAAGGGGCAATCCGCGCGTGCCGCTGATCAGTGCCGTGGCGTAGAAATCCAATCCCGTTTCATTGGTGATCCCGCCCTCCAGCCACCAGGAGAAGGACTGATTCTCGAGGGATAGCGTTGAGCGAAGGCTCCCGGCGCGCACGTGTGGACCACGCGCGACGAATTGCGTCGTGTCATAGGTTCTCAAGGGCCACGACTCGATGCGGACGCCGGTGGAGGTGGTCACGATGTTCGGACGGCGCTGGGCAAAGCCAAGTCCATCGCCACCCGCGTCGGCAAGGAGGTTGGCGCCGAATATCCCGTCCGTCAGGAAGTGCGCGCTCAGCCAATTGTTGGCATCGGCCACCGCCATCTTTGGATTGTCGGGGAAGGCCCTGTAGCTGCCGGGATCCTGGACGAAGAGGCTGTAGGTGCTAATCTCCTCGAAGCGGTGATCGTCCTGCCGGCCGAGGATCAGGGTGGTCTCGCGCGTGATGGTCTGTCCGCCCTTTGTCCAGACGCCGATGGCATAGATGAGCCCGGTGAAGAAAAGCACGATCGCCGGCACCGTGAGCCATGCCCACTGAATCCGCCTGGTCATCCCCAGGACGAGAAAGTTGATGGGTCCCACGACCAGCGTATAGATGATGCAAAGGGCAACGACCATGAAGAGATTCGGAGGCCGCGCGGCGGCACCGGTAACCGTCTTCGTTTGCCTCAGGGCGGTCGGCAGCGACGACTGCCAGCCAAGCGGATCGGGCACGGGAAGAAGGGACTGCCACGTGGGGCCAAAGGCCGCGCGGGACAGATTGGAATCCGCCATGAAGTCGGTTCCGACAAAGAGGATCCTTCCCTTGCCATGGCGCCTTTGCGCGATGGCGGGCACGGGGGCACCGTCGGCACCAAGGTCGAGCAGTACTTCGGTGCCGGAGCGCATGGAGAAATTGGAAAGGACCAGGGATTGCGCCTCGCCAATGTTCTCTTCCGGTCCCGCCAGCCGGAGCGCGCCTTGCCGGGCATCGAGCACAAACCGGGAGGACGACGCCACGTCCACCGGCAGCAGCGAATCGCCCTCGGCGGCGGCATAGGCGGCGGAATTCGACCCGCCGAGGAATATGAGCGTGCCGCCCATGGACACCCAGTCCTCGATCGCCTCGCGGCCTCGCGTTGTCAGCCTTCCCTCCGGCCACGTCGGAAAGACCAGAATGTCAACGCTGTCATACCCCATCCAGTCATCGAACATGCTCGACGGGGGAAGGGTTCCCTCGATGAGGGAAGACGCCCCGGCCCTTGGGCTTGGAAAATAGAGCCTGCGCAGTTGCTCGGTCACCGTGACAAGCAGCGCGCGATTGCGCGGGACCGCCTGAAGCGCGGCGACAGGCTCGGCCTTCACGCGACGGCCGGTGGACGTCCTGACTTCGAGGGTCGGCGGGAGGGAGAGGTCCTGCCGGATGCGGCTGTAAACCGGGAATTGCTGCGTCGAGAACGAGGGGACCGAGATGTCGCGCCGGAAGTTGAACGACGAGGACTGGCTCGCGCCGCTGGAGGATTGCACGATCAGCGAGCCTTCAAAGTCCAGCGAGCGGTCCCCCGCGCGTCCGTCGCGAGGCTGGTTGGCAACGCGCACGAGAACGGGGAACCAACGTCCCGGCTTGTAGTATCCCCCGAAAGTGTCCTGTGCGATGGTGATCTGCAAGTCGTCCTGCGCCATGAGCCTCAATGGCACGAGGATCTGCATCGTCGCCAGCACCATCAGGAGCGCCGGGAACCCAAGGATGGAGGAAAAGCCGGGACGGCAACTCATGAGGTTTCTTGTCCAATACGAGACATGATGGAAGTGTCGCGGTGATGCCATGAGGCGGTCTACGGCAATCTGTTTCAGGGACCTGAATCTTCCTGGGAATTTACAATCAACGCGGCCAGTGCCTCCACATCCTCCCTGTCGACCTCGCCGTCCTCGTTGACGTCCCCGTCCCGGGCAAGGGTTGGGCTCTTGCCGGTCACGAAATGCGAGAGGAGTGTCACGTCGGCCACATTGAGGATTCCATCGTCGTTGAAATCGAACGGGACAAGATAGGCGGAACCGGCCAGATTCACGAAGCCGACCGGGCCTGCGAAGTCGTTGGAATCGATTCGGAGGCGACCCTCGAAGCCGCCCTGGCCGGAGGGCGCGAAATCCACTGGAATCAAAACGGAGCCGCCAGGTGGCAGAGTCGTTTGGAAGACCGGCGTGCCTTGGGAGGAAAAGGGCGCGGCCAACGAGGCACTCTCGACGATCGCCTTCTCAAAGCGGAAGGAACGGCCCTCGGGTCCACTGCTCGCAAAGAACCCGGCGCGAGAACCCGAGGGAATGAACGGCGGGATCTCGCCCTCGAACAATTGGACTCCGTTGGCGGAGGCCAGGATCCGCTCGTCCTGGCAGGCGAGGGTAATGACATTCTCCGCGCCATCGGTTTTCAGCGCTTCGTTGTGCTCCCATGCCCTCAGGAATCGAAAGCTGCCGCCCTGGAAGACGGAAAGATTGAAGAAGCCATTCGAGTTGATGCCAAGCAGCAAGGCCGATCCAAAGGCCGCGGCGTTTGGGAAGAGCACGAAGTCCGGTGTGGCACGGATGAAGAGGTAGACCGAGTTCCCATCGTTCGGTGGTTGCTTCACCGATACCGTGAGGCTCCCTTCGGCAAAGGCGACATCCGACCAGGTCGTGGACATCCAAATGTCAATGACGCCCGCGGCGTTGGCAATGTAGGCGGAGTCGGCTTGCGACCAGTGCGAGGCGGTGCTTGGCGTCCAGCCCGGCATTGCGGGATCGTCAAAGGGGTCCTCGATCCGGTTGAGGACCCGAAGGGCGCCTATGTCGAGGTCGTGAGAATCGCTGACGTTTGTCAGGGTCACGGACTCCACCGTGGAGGTCTCGACGAGTCTCTCGCCGAAAGCGACGAGGCGATCGTTCGCCGGGGCCACCGAGTCGGCGATCTGGAGTGTCCCGACCGGTGGCGGGATTCCGGTGGATTCGAGGAAGAATGGGATCGCGGGTCGCTGAATCGAGTTGGTGAGAATGCGCCCCGTGGCGAATGCCGGGCCGGGTGACCGGGGAGAGGCCGCTATTCCAAAGGGCAACGAAGTCGCGGCGGCGACGTTCGCGGGGAATGCCGGCAGGGCAACCAGCCGGAATGCGTCGGAGCCATCAGGCAGGCGACGGACTCGAATGTCGTCGAATGCAAAGGCGGGCTTGAAGACTCCATCGATGCTGGCGACCGAACTTGCCACGAATCCAATGGTCCCGGCACCCCGCAAGGTGGAATCGACGACTCCGCCCAGGTAGTAGTCGTTCGCATGGAAGGTCAGCACAGGGCCGACGGCCTCAATTCGAACGCGGTTGCTGAAGGGAGGCGTTCGGACGCTGGGGCTGAGGGAGGTCGGAAAGATGGATTGAACGGATCCGTTGTTGATGCGAAACAGCGTGTATCCGTTGTTCCCTGAAATCCCAAACAGGTAGGCGCTGCCGGATACGAGCGACCCATTCCCGGCGGCCCCTCCCCGGATGGCAATGTAGGCGAAGCTGCCATCCCATCCGGTGTGCTCTATCGTCGCCTCGAAGACGACATCGCGAAACGATTGAAGCGCATAGACGGACTCCATGAATCCCGTCGTGAGCGCTGACGGGCCCGCGAGAAGGCGTCCGTCCTCGACTCGCCAATCGTTTTCTCCTCCCACCCGGTTGCGAGGCACCCAACCCTGGGCCAGGTTGTCCTCGAAGTCCTCGGCGTAGGAGCCATCGATCACGATGCCACTCACCGAAGCACCGGTCGACGGGCCGGGGTTGTTGACCGTGACGGTTGCGAGCGCTTCCGATCCGACCGGGACCTCTCCAAATGTCACTTGTTGATCGGTGAGGGGGTCCGTCGAATCGGTAACGGTCAGCAAAAGATCGCCGGGCAGAACATCCAGGCGCACCGCCAGGGTGGTTGCACCCGCGAATCCCGGAGCCCCGATCGTGGCGGTTGCCAAGTGGGTTCCAACGGGAAGGGAGGCCGCTGCCGCCGTTGGCCGCAGGCTGGTCGCAATCCTCTCGAATCCGCCAAATTCTCCCGAATGGGGGAACAGTTCGATCCATGGGTGCGAGGTGCCGCCGCTCCATGAACTGTACTGCGGGGACTTGCGAATCAGGTGCACCGGAAACGAGGAGGGACTGGATGACTGGCCCGCCTGGCCGATGAATCGGATGGGTTCGACAGGCAGGGCCGCAAACGGTCCCGACGTGGGATAGAGGTCGATATTGCTCTGAAAAAAGGGATTCGGGATGCCCCCGCCCGCCGAAATTCCAACCAACCCCCTTTGGGTCTGCATCTCCAGCCAGGTGATTCGAATCACTCCACTGAAAAAAAGTTCTGCCTGGAACGAATTTGTCCGCGAGGTTTCGAAAGCGGCGACGCCCTGGTATGTCAGCACGATTCGATCCGGCAGGTCCGTTCGAGTGATGGTCCCCGCGCCGCCGCCTGCGGCGGTTTGAAGATCCGCGTGAAACACCGAGATGCGAGGCGTATTGAAGTGCGAGGCAAAGGTCGGGTTTGAACCGATGTTCGGTCCGGTGAAGGTGATGATGCCGTTGCTGCTCACGTGGAGGGTGTTGTAGGAGACTCCATAGAGCGGGAACGAATTGGGCCCGAGGGAAATGCTGGCAGCCTCATCATCCCCCAGCATCAAGTCCACTGCTCCCGGACCCGGAGGCACCGGAAAGCTGAAGGCGGAGTCGACGGTCGCCGTGTAGCCATTTGGGCCAGCGGCAGGCGTCAGGGTGTATGTCTTGAACTGGAGGTCGGCATCGTCGAAAGAGAAGAACTCGCTGAACCAATCCGTCCGGGTGCTCCGGCGGGCCGCGAGGCGCTCGAGAGCGTTCCGGTCCGGTCCAGGGGCCTCTGCGATTGATGCCGCCGCCGGCTCCTCCAGAGTGGACAAGAGGGCCTCGGCTTTGCCGGAAGCCTCCATGTGCGTCGCGACAAGGAAGCAGGACAGCAACACCGCCACGGCAACGCCGGGTGTTCTCGATCCCATCGCCATCGATTCTATTCCGCCACATCCCATTGGGAAGAAACCTGCCATTGATAAGCCACTCCCGCCCCGTGATGGCAACCTCGTCTGCCATTCTGGGCAGCAGTATGGTCGCTTCGGCGACCGGCAGGCAACTCCAAGTGTTGGTCGGCCGGAGGGCAGCAACGCGGAGATTGCGACTTTGAGAACGTCCCGGGAGGGCTTACCCGGGTCCGGGAAACTTCGCGCCCGAGAGCCAGAAATTGACCGCCAGCGCCAGGATGATCAACCCCCCGCCCGCCGACACCACGGCGAACATTCGGGGGCCGACGTACCGCCGGGCAAACTTCAGGATCAAGACGAGCATCAAGACCCAGGAAAAGGCGCCCAGCCACACGGCAAGACCGGCGGCCACGAGGAAGATTTTCCCCTCCGGGGCCCCCTGAAGGAGAACACCCGGGAGCGTCGCCCAAAAGAAAATCGTCATTGGATTCAGTGCCGTCATGCCAACACCCGTCAGCCAGCTATTGAATAG
>CAYTRP010000024.1:0-1571 GCA_964440195.1 uncultured Candidatus Sumerlaeota bacterium | reverse complement strand
CGGGGATGTCCGCCGGGGCCATTTCCGCCGGCATCCTCCCTTTCCACGAGAGCCAGGCGGCGTGCAGCGAAAGAAGGGCGACGATCAACAGGATGGCCCCGCCGACGAAGAGTCCAATGGCCGACCGCGCGTAAATCATCAGGATCGGCCCGAACTCGATCGTCACCAGCAGGAAGTACCCCAGGTCCACCATGGTCGCCCCGAGGCCCACGAAGAATCCGGCCGCCAACCGGATCCGGATGGCGCGGCGGATGATCTCGAGATTTACCGGACCGATCGGGGCTGCGACCGCCCATCCCAGCAGGTAGGCTTGGAACAGGAAGAACCCAAAGGAGGGAGCGGCTGAAGAATCCATGTAGGCGGGGAGAATGTTTTGCCTTTACAGGTCGCGGTGCCACGGGCAAATCCCACCCACCTCATAGAAAAGGGCAAGGTGGATGTTATTGAACTCTCGTGGCTTTACGTTGATCGAGCTTCTCATCGTGGTGGCCATTATCGCCATTTTGGCGGCAATTGCCGTCCCGAACTTCCTTGAGGCACAGGTCCGCTCAAAGGTCAGTCGCGTGCAGACAGACCTGAGGACCATCGCGACGGCGCTGGAATCCTACAAGGTGGACTGGAATCGCTACCCGGCCGACTACGTCCTGACCCCCCCCAATCCCGGGGATGGACAGCTTATATCGGAAGGGTTCCTTCCCCCCCGGCTTTCCTCGCCCATTGCCTACCTCGCAACCGTCTCGCTCAAGGACGCCTTCACCCTCGAGAATATCGGTGGGGTCAATACCAGCGACCCCTTGATGTGGCCGGCCGGCAACCTCTTCTACCAGTCCGTCGAGCACAGCATGCGTGCGGCAGGCATCGTGCGGTTTGGTCCTTCGGCAGTGCGTGAATACCAAACGCAACAACCGGCCATTACGGGATACCAGAGCGTCAAGCTCGGCGCGGGTTGGGGGAGTGGGACACTCTGGGATCAGAGCTACGGCATGTGGAAGACGGGCTCCATTGGCCCCATCCGCCGATACAACGGCGGAGCCCATATCTACGATGTGACGAACGGCACGATCAGTTCGGGCGATATCTATCGCACCCAGTTGAATCCGATCGGCAGTCACGACGGCTAGGCCCCGGGTTCTATAGCCCCGGTCGGGTTGGCGCGGCTGTTGCCCCGCCCTGGATTGGCTGCTTGAATCTGGGCCATCCCAAGGCGGGGCGATTGTATTTCAACCATGCGAAACAGACTCTGGCGTCCCTTCTATGTATTTTCGGCCCTCGCCCCATTCATTCTGAGCTTTCTTCGCGATTGGAAGTGCTTCCTGATCCTGGGAGGTCCCCGCCTCCTGACTGAGACGCAGCACCGTGACCGGGCGAAGCGGCTGACCGAGACCTTTGCCCGCCTCGGTCCCGCCTTCATCAAGGGGGCCCAGGTACTCGCCATGCGCGAGGACATTCTGCCTCCCGTCTACACGCGCGAACTCAAGACCTTGCAGGACCGGGTTCCGCCCTTCTCCCTGAAGGAGGTGCTTGGCACCATCCGGGAATCCTTGGGGCGGCCGGTTGAGCAGATCTTCGAC
>CAYTRP010000023.1:12652-16190 GCA_964440195.1 uncultured Candidatus Sumerlaeota bacterium | reverse complement strand
CCGCCATCACGCGGTTCAGCGACAGCGGCACCCCGGGGAGCTGCAGCCCCGTCCCGAACCACGTCGCGAAGTAGAAGGGAAACGTCACGAGCGGCCCCAACCAGACCAGGACCCCCGCGACGGCGGCACCTGCGACGGCCGCCAACGCAGTCACATCCCCGGTGGCTCCCGTCCATGCAGCCAGCGCCGCGACCACGGCAACGCCCCCCCACACGGCCGCGAGCGGCAAGGGGGGAGCACCGGAAAGGGTCGTCGGGGGATTCACGGAGGGGTCGCCTTACGGGTCTTGTGCGCCAACTTGGACTTGCCCGCGTTGTGCATCGGCTGGGTGAGTAAACCTGCGATATCGGAATCACCCCGACGAGGCGGGTCAATGATGGTCAAGCTCAAGGGTCTGCGCATCCAGGCGGCTGGCATGAGCGATCGCGGTCTGAAGCGCGGTCACAATGAGGACAGCCTGTCCGTCGTGCAGGACCTCGGCCTCTACATCGTGGCCGACGGCATGGGTGGCCACAACGCGGGCGAGGTTGCCAGCCGCCAGGCCATCGAGTCCATCGTGGAGTACGTGCGCCTCCAGCGGCAGGGCGTCTCCGAATGGCCCTTCGGGCTCAACCCGCACATGTCCACCGCCGAGAACATCCTGACGTCGGCCATCAAGCTCGCCAATCGCGACGTCTGCAACCTCTCCCTCGAGCACCAGGAATACAGCGGCATGGGCACCACGATGGTCTCCATGCTCGTCGACGACGAGAGCCAGTCGCTGGTCGTCGCGCATGTGGGCGACTCGCGCTGTTACCTGCTGCGGCGCGGGGAGCTTTCGCAGGTGACCCTCGACCATTCGTGGGTTTCCGAGCAGCTCCAGAAAAACATCATCACCGCCGAGGAAGCCAAGAACCACCGCTGGAAGAACGTCATCACGCGCGCACTCGGCAACAAACTCGAAGTCGATGTGGACGTGCAGACGCAGGAACTCTACAGCGGCGACGTGTATCTTCTGTGCTCCGACGGCCTCTCGGGCATGCTCGAGGACGACGACATCGCGTCGATCCTCGTGGCCCATGCGGACTTGGAGGAGTGCCTGCACGAGCTGATCTCCGGCGCCAATGCGGCCGGCGGCCTCGACAACATTTCCGTCATCCTGCTGCGCGTCCTCGGCGATCGCCCACCGCCGAATGATGCGGACGACCCGGACAAGGATTTTTAGAAGGGTGAAGGGAATCCTGAGACACACGACGTAATGCTACTCTTAAATCGAACCGAGTCTGTTTATCGATCGACCAGATTTCCCACGGGAACTGAAGAATTCACGGCAGGGGAGTTGAGTTGACTTTATGGACGAGAAACCACGAAAGTTAAAAGTCGGGCGCGATTCCGTCGTCCTGGGGAATGTAATCGGGGAGGTTGGGGATGGATCGGTGGTGATAGGTCCGACAGATTCGAACGGTAATGTGTTCCTGAATTCGCCGATGGCTTTGGGGCGTGGCGCGTTCGCAGATGAAGGATCCATTGCTATTGGAGCGGGAGCATGTGCGGGAGCAGATGCCCAATTGCCCTTCCTAATTAATCAGCTCGCGAATGCGATTGAATCGACCGGAGACATTACGCTAGCTGCCAAGTTCAGCGAGCTAATCGCAGAATTGAACGCAGATGATCACTCACCTAACGGTAGACAGAAGGTATCGTCGATCCTAGACTACTTGCGCAATGCGGCTGCGCTCAATGGAGCTTGGTCATTGGTCGATCGACTCAGAACTCTACTAGATTGTGTGTAGGTGAATTGCGATGGTGAAGAATCCGTCTGCTAATAGCTCCTATCCTTGCAGCACCAAACTTTCCATGGCCCGAGAAAACTCCGAATCCTTTCCCTCCGAAGTTGCATCCAAGCTGAAGACCTATGTCTATCGCCTGATCGACCCTCGAAATGGCGAGACATTTTACATCGGCAAGGGCCGTGGAGATCGCGTGTTTGCCCACAGTCGCGCGGAGGAGCAGCTCGAGGGCGACGATGTTGACAACAAGATGAAGCGCATCCGCGAAATTCGGCTCGCGGGATTTGAGGTCGCTCATGTCATCCATCGGCACGGAATGGACGACAAGACTGCCTTCGAGGTCGAGGCCGCGCTCATTGATGCGTACCCGGGATTGACCAACATCGTGGGGGGAGCGGGTAGCTATGATTACGGTGTCATGCATGCGAGGGAGATCCTACGCCGCTATTCCGCCGAGCCGGCCGTCTTCAAGCACAAGGCGCTGCTCATCAGCGTCAACAGGACCGCCGCTGAGAGATCGCTCTACGAGGCTACGCGATATGCTTGGAAGATCAATCTCGCTAGGGCGCGGCAAGCCGACGTCATTCTAGGAACCATCCAAGGGCTCATCGTGGGAGCCTTTGTTGCGGAGCGCTGGCTCGACGCCACTCCGGAGAACTTTCCCGGTCGCGAAGGAGTCCCCGGTCGCAGAGGTTTCGAGGGTCATGAAGCGCCAGATGCCATCAAGCGCCTCTACGTCAACAAACGCGTGCCCGATGAGTATCGCAAGCGTGGCGCCGCAAGTCCCATCAAGTACACTTGGGTGAAACGCGACGTGGAGTAGAAGCTGTGTTGAGGGCATTTTGCAGTTTATCGTCGATCCAACCAGCATCGCTTTGGATATCACCGAATCTTCAAGCCAGCAGTGGGGTTGTTGAGAATCCCGCGTTGCAGCGTGCGATGCTGCGGGCATGCAGTTCGAGTCCTCTTCAGCCAACTCTCCTCAGTCACTCGATCCCGGCAGGGATTGCGAATACTGGGCGGTATCAGCCGTCTGCCACGCGTCAGGATAGCCAAACACGAGACGATCCCGCAGGGATCGCATCTGCCTAGCCCGGCATCGTCCCGCAGGGCGATGCCGGGTTGCCGTCGCGAATGGAGTGCATCCCGGATGGGATGCCACAAAGCGTCAACTCATGAATCCGCATCGCGCGGTTCTTGATATAGTCGATCAACTCGTCGCTCGATTCCCATCCGGTGCATCGTGCGAAAGACAACATGGTAGAAGGATTGGATGTGAGAGGTCATTGTGGACCGTGTTGTGGCGTCCCTGCCGGGACGCGAGTCCTATCTTCACTGTACCCGGCATCGCACTTCGTGACGATGCCGGGCTAGGCAGATGTGATCCCTCCGGGATCAAAAAGGAACGGCCCTTACGGACCTTCGGGATGGGAACGGCACGGACTCCACGTACCAGCAGAAGGACAAAGCCATCGTGGTGGTAACAAATCACAGCAGAATGCTATAGATCTCACCATTGAGCCCGAGAACACACTCACCCACTCACCCCTGAAACGCCTTCAAAAACGTGTGCACCGTTGGTCCCAGGACTTCCAGGGCGTAGCCGCCTTCCTGACAGATCAATGTGGGCACGCCTATCGCCGCGAGGTCGGCGCCGATGATCTTGAAGTCGGGCGTGTCTAGTTGGAAAGCACCCACGGGATCGGCGCGATGCGTGTCGAATCCTGCGGCGATCACGAGGTAATGGGGCTGGTATTCCTCCATGGCGG
>CAYTRP010000023.1:0-12642 GCA_964440195.1 uncultured Candidatus Sumerlaeota bacterium | reverse complement strand
CGAAACTCGGCGATGGCCGCACGGTAGCCGTCGAGCCGCGTGGACTTGGGCAGCGGGAGGTTGAGGTTCGTGCCCGCACCGGCTCCCTCACCGACTTCGTCGCGGTATCCGGTGTAGTAGGGGTACTCGACATCCGGGTCGCAATGGATCGACGCGGTAAAGATCCCCGGGTTTGTCCAGAACAACTCCTGCGTTCCGTTGCCATGATGAAAGTCGATGTCGAGAAGAGCCACGCGCTTGCCGCTTTGCCGCGCGAGGTGCGCGGCCGCGAGGCTTGAGTTGTTGAAGTAGCAATACCCGCCAAAGACGCGCGGTCCCGCGTGGTGCCCCGAGGGGCGGCAAAGCGAATAGACAGCCTCTTTCGGATTTGCCAACAGCCGATCCGCACCGGTCAACGCCGTGTCCACGGATCCCTTCGCCGCGGCGTAGGTCCCGCGCAGCAGCGGGCTCACGCAGTCCGTGCAGTACAGGCCCAGCCACAGCGGATGCGGCTTGCGGCGGAAACGCGCGCCTTCTCCGGGAAAGAGGTCCGGGTACAGCTCCGTCTTGTCGTCCGCGATGCCGTCACAGATTGTCTTCAGGTCATCGTGGTAGGGGTGCAGCTCCCGCATCAGCGCCTCGTCGCGCGCCACTGCGGGCGTGAGGGCAAACGTCTCGTCCGCTTCCAGCGCCGCGCGGATCAGTTCGGCGCGTTGCGGCACGTCGCGCGTGCGGTAGATCTCGGTCCCAAGGTGAAATTCCCACCGGGGCGCGTGCCGCTGATGATCGGGGTTATGTACGACCCACATTGATGCCTCTCCCCAGGTTGAGGAACTCGATGGTCCGGTCGTGCGGGATCGGTGGGCTGATGCGCCCCTCGCGTCCGGTCATGCCGTTGGAGCAATAGATGGCGTTGAGCACCGCCTCCTCCGTCGACTCGATGGCGGCCTCGTAGAAGTCGTTGATGTAGGCGTCGCTGATGAAGTCGACGTTCAGGTAGCGCGAGGGCTTGTCGCTCGTGCGCGGCAGGCGGTTCGCCGTGCTGAATGCGACGACAATCTCGCCGCTGGTCGATGCCGCATGGGACCCCGCGCGCCCAAGGCCCAGCGCGGCGCGCTTGGCCAGGCGATTCAACTGGCTGCTCAGGAACGGCGCGTCGGTCGCAAGCACCACGATCACCGAGCCGTAACTTTGCACGCGGCGTGGCAGCGTGAAGAGCGGATCAAAGTCGCGCCCGATCACACGGCCATCCACCGTCAGGTTGGCCATCTTTCCAAAGTTCGACAACACCAGCACGCCGAGCGTGAACACGGCTTCACCGAGCCGCAGCACGCGCGAGGAGGATCCGATGCCGCCCGCAAAGTCGAAGCTCGTCATGCCCGTGCCGGCACCAACGGAACCCTGCGGCACCAATCCGCTCTTCGCCGCCTCGATGGCGCGGATGGCATCCTGGCCACTGTTCTGTCCGATGGCGACGTCGTTCAGCCAAGAGTCATCGCACTCGCCCACCACGGGGAGCACCACGTCCGTCTTCGTCCCCAGCTCGGGGTACTTTTGCAGCATGTGCGAGATCACGCCTGCATGGACGCGTCCCACCGACATGGAGTTGGTCAGCAGGATCGGCGTTTCGAGCCATCCCCATTCCATCAACTGCGTCAGCCCCGCCATCTCGCCGATGCCATTGAGGACAAAGCCGCCCGCCACCAGTCGCTTGTGGAACACGTCGCCGGCCGCGGGCAGCACCGCTGTCACGCCCGTGCGAATGCACGATGTCCCGACCACTCCTGGCGTCTTCACGTCATCCTTGATGTTTGTGAAGTGGCCGACACGCACACCCTTTACGTCGGTGATCGCGTTCCACGGGCCCGGCTCAAAGCGTCCGACGCTGATACCCAGTTCGCGCAGCCTCCACCGATCGGAGCCCGTCTGCATCGAGACGATCTCCGCGCGCTTGGGGGCGCGCAGCGGAATGCTGTAGCGCCGCGCTGCCGAGCGGATGATCAGGCGAATGACCTCGCGGTAATCCAACCCCGCCCGTCGCCCCGCCGTCATCACCGACGCGTTGGGGTGCAAACTCGGAAGTGGATTCAGCTCGAGGAAGTACGCCTCGCCCCTCTCGTTGAGCCGGATGTCCACGCGCCCAAAGTCCGGGCAGGCCATCGCGTTGAAGACCTGCTGCGCGAGGTCCAGCGTCACCTTGCGCTCTGCGGGCGTCAGCTCCGGCGGACAGATCACCTTCACCGCCTTCGCCGACTCGCCCCCCTGCTTCATGTCATAATCGTAGATGTTGTACTTCACGCCCAGCGCCTCGACGTCGAACGTGTGCTCGACGATTTCCATGATCCGCCCGGGGTAGCACTCCAGCAGCGGCACCGTCAGCTCGCGCCCCGCGATGAACTCCTCGACCACCAACCCCGACGGATACGCCGCCAGCAACTTCGGCAGCCGCGCGCGCAACTGGTCGAGATTCTCGACGATGGAATCCTGCGTGATGCCCTTGCTCGAACCCTCGCTGTTCGGCTTGACGATCAAGGGATAGCGCAGGTTCGCCGGTATCTTGTCCGTCGCCTTGGTCACCAGCGCTCCCGGCGGCACGGGAATCCCGCGCTGCGCCAGCACCGACTTCGCCAGGTTCTTGTCCAGGTTCATGTGCAGCAGCGACGCATTGCCGCCCGTGAACGGAATGCCCAACTGCTCGTAGATTCCCGGGTAGAACGCCTCGCGCGACGAACCGACCATCCCCTCCGCCACGTTGAAGATCAGGTCCGGCCCGCTCTCCAGCAGTTTCTGGATGAGCTTCTCGGGGTTCCCCGAGACCTCAACCGGCGTCACCTTGTGCTTCAACTCCCGCAACGCGTTCACGATGCGGTCCACATCCTCCTGCATCAGCAACTCGGCCTGCTCCTCCGTCAATTCGGTGCGCAGGTTGTAGGCGACGGTGATTCTCATGGGATGTGTTGGGAGAGGAAGATGGAATTGGCGTCGCAAGGCGCAACGCGACGACGCCCCACGAAACAACGTGGAAACGCGCAGGGTCGAGGAAATGTTGGCGCCACCGGGCACCGCTTGGACAGCCCCGCGCTTCCGGGCACCCTCCCGCCATTCCCTGGCCAATCGCCCCTTACGCTTGTTTCAGCCGCGCGACGGCCGCGCGAATCCCAGCCTCGTAACCAAACGCTCCCAGCCCGCAGATCACTCCGGCGGCCAGGTCGCTCACATAGCTATGCCGCCGGAACGGCTCGCGCGCGTGCACGTTCGACAGGTGCACCTCGATGAACGGAATCGCGACCGACGCCAGCGCGTCACGCAGCGCGACGCTCGTGTGCGTCAGCCCACCCGGATTGATCAGGATGAAGTCCGCATCGCCGCGCAGCCCCTGGATGTGGTCGATCAACGCCCCCTCGCAGTTGCTCTGGAAGAAGGAAACGTTGACGCCGAGGCCCTTCGCCAACTCGCGCAGCATCCGCTCGATGTCCTCCAGCGACTGGCGCCCGTACACGCCCGGCTCGCGCATGCCGAGCATGTTCAGGTTCGGGCCGTTGACGATCGCAATGTGCGGAGACATGGGGGTGGATCCGTTGGGGGGAGTGGTCAGGGTGTTTCCTTCAACTTCGGAACCGTGATGCTGCTGGCCATGCGCGCGTCGCCCAACAACTGGTCGAGCCGCCCGGTCTCCGACATGAGGCCCCGGCCGTGGATCACCGGCAGGTGACGCCAATGCACCGCGCGTCCCGGCATCGCATCATTCAATGTGCGATAGCGCATCGACTGGATCAGCGTCTCGGGCGCCACCTCTTGCTCCAGGTCCACCTGCACCCAGACCTCGCGCCCCGGCCACAGGTCGAAGGCGTTCTCGTGGCGCACGCGTGCCCCGGCCAGGCCGTTGGGCTGGATCTCCACGCCCCGCGCGATGTTGTCGGACCGCACCAGGAACACCGCCCGCTGGCCCTTGATCACGCAATCCAGCTCCGCCGACACCCTGGGCTCCGGATACTGCGCCTTCTTGGGGTCCACCGGTGCGTACAACCGCGAGGAGAGGATGCTCCGCCCGCTGCACAGGTCGCCAACCACGACGCAATTCGCCGGATCCTTCACGCCCAGCGAATCGAGGGCGAACAACCCCACCTCCACCTTTCCACCCGCAGGCAGGTCCACCGGGCGCTTCACCCAGTCGAGGACCTGTCCGTCGAGCGTGAACCCCTTGAGGTGGCACACGAGGTCCTGGTTCGCCGCGCGCAGCGGCCCGTCATTCATCGCGGCCACGCGCAGGCCCTCCTCGGCCTCCAGCAGCACCAGGCTTGTCGGCGCGAAGGCCTGTCGCAGGGCCCAGTACGCCAGCTTCGGGCGCTTGCCATAATCCACCAGGGACCACGTGATTCCCGGCCAGCAATCGTTGAAGTGCCAGACGAGCGCCCCCATCGTCTCGGGCTTGTTCGCCCGCCAATGGTCGATGGCCAGCGTCAGCGCGTTTGCCTGCACCCACTGGCCCAGGTACACCATCTCCTCGAAATTCTCCGGCGGCCGGCACCGCTGCACGATGTAGCGGAACAAGCGGACGTTTCCGTCCTCCTGCTTCTGGTGCGCCTCGTATTCCGGCTGGTTCAGCGTGCGATCCGTCTTATCCGAGAACAGGCGGATCGTCTCCTCCGAGGGGAGCGACTGCAGCCCGAACTCCGACACGAACCGCGCGCGCAGCTTCGCGTACGTCGCGTCCCCCTCCCAGCCCTCCCACACGCGCTCGTGGTGGTAATCCCCCTCGCGCTCGCTGTTCGGGTTGATCCCGCCAAACGGCGTCGAGCGCCAGTACGGCCGGCTGCTGTCGTACTCCTGCGTCACGTGCGGCAGCAGCCGGGTGAAGATCTTCTCCCCCTTCTGCGACTGCCACGTGCCCGACCGGCGGAAATGAAAATTCTCGCACCCGTCGTTGCCGCACCACATGACGATGCACGGGTGGCTGCGCAGGCGCCGCACCTGCGCCTTCGCCTCGCGCTGGGCCGACTGCCACAGCGACTGCGAATCCGGGTACTCGCCCTGCGAGAACATGAAGTCCTGCCACACCATGATTCCCAACTCGTCGCAGCGCCGGTAGAACGCCTCCGACTCGTAGCGCCCCGCGCCCCACACCCGCAGCATGTTGATGTTCGCCGCCGCCGCGAGGTCCAGCAGGTGGCGATGATCATCGTCGCTCACCCGCGAGGGAAACACGTCGGGCGGAATCCAGATCGCCCCCCGCGCGAAGACCTTTTGGCCATTGATCTTGAAGGCAAACGAGCCCTCCTCGCCGCTTGTCGATGTCAACTCCGCGGTCCGCAGCCCAAAGACCGTCTCCGCCTCCTCCAGGTCGCGGCCCTCCTGCGTCGCCACCATGCGCGCGCGGTAAAGGACGCGCCGCCCGCTCCCGAAACCCGCGGGCCACCATAGCGTGGGCTGCGCCAGCGTCGCCTTCTCGCTGAAGCGAAAACTCCCCGGCCGCACCTCGAACTCGCGATGCGCCTCGAACACCGCCCGCGCCGTGTACTGCGTCCCCGAGCCCACGGGCTCGATGCGCTCGACCACCCAATCCACGTCCACCGGCCCCGCGCGAAAGATCTCCACGTCCGCCTCGATGCGCAGGTTCGCCGCGTCCGTCCCCTGGATCGTCGAGTGCACCGACAGGTTCCGGCACCGCAACTGGTCGATCCGCCTGAGGATCACCGGCCCGGGGAAACCGCATCCCGACAAGCGCGGCGCGTTCGTCCAACCCGTTTGGAACTGCGGGCGCCGCGCGTACACCCGCGTGCGCTCGTGGGACGCCTGCAGCCGCCCGTGCTCAAGCTCTTCGGCTGTCGTGCGCTTCACCGTCGCATCGAAATGCACGACGAGCACGTTCTCCCCCGGTCGCACTTCATCCGTCACGTCCAGCGTCAGGGGCAGGAACGCGTTGGTCGACTCGCCCAGGAACGCGCCGTTCAGGTAAATCTGCGCAAACGTGTCCAGCGCCTCGAACACCAACTCGATGCGCAGGCCCGATTGCGGCGGCGGGGTCTCCCAATCCCGGGGCAGGATGAAGCTCGTCTTGTAGACAAAGTCCTGATTCTCCACCCACAGGCACGCGCGGTCATTGGATCCATGAAAGGGATCCGGGATGCGCCCCGCCTCCTGGAGGTCGAGGTGCACGCAGCCGGGGACCCGTGCCGGCAGCCAACCCTCCCGGCCCAGCCGCTCGGGGAGTGCCCTTCCCGCAAAGTCCGGTTTCTCGCCCGGTTCCACCTCGCGAAAGCGCCAATTGGATTCCAGCAGCAGCGCGTTGATGGCCATACCATCCCGCTCCTCGTCGGATCTCGAACCGCTTCCCCTGTCCCCTTGCCTTCAATAGCACCAGAGCCTCGGGGATGCTGACGAGGGGAAAATGGAACGCATCACTCCCGCCCCTTCAGGGCACCCCTGGCTCCCAATGCTCCTTGACCTCACGGCGATAAACGGATATCTTCATCCAGTAGTGACACAAAGGAGCGCTCCAATGATCTCCACCACCGGCGAGTACGCCCTGCGCGCCTCCGTCTTCCTCGCCCAAAACCACCCCGAGCCCCAGACAACGGCCATCATCGCCGCCACCACCAAGGTGCCCGCCGGATACCTTTCCAAGATCCTCCAGTCCATGGTACGCGCCCACCTCGTCAACTCGCAGCGCGGCCTCCACGGCGGATTCGTCCTCGTCAAGGATCCCTCCAGAATCAGCGTCCTCGACGTGCTCAAGTCCGTCGACGCCGCGCCCCGGCGCATCGCCAAGTGCCCGCTGGGCCTCAAGGGCCACGTCAAGCTGTGCCCCGTCCACCGCCTCATGGACGAGGCCGTCGCGCATTCGGAGCGCGCCTTCTCCGGCGCCACCCTGCTCGAACTCTCCCGCTCGGCCAGCGGCATCACCGCGCTGTGCGACTGACGAGGGGGCGCCTCTCGATTTTTTGCCAGTGCGCGGGCGGATACCCGCATTGTGCCCGCATCGTGTCCGTGCCGGTCCGTGTTTGTCCGTGTTTGTCCGTGCGCCGGACACAATACCGGGATGCGCCCCTGACGGGGGGGGGCGGCGGGCGCGAGTCGCGCTTGACACGCCCAAATAAAGGATATCAAGGTCCTGTTATTCAGTAATGGCGCCGCCAGGCACACGCCACCCCAAGGCACGGCACCCCCACTGACCCCCATACCCTTCCCGGAGATCCCCATGGAATCGATCTACGCACGCCTCGGCGGCGAACCCGCCATGCAGGAGCTGGTCGAAGTCTTCTACCGCAAGATGCTCGCCGACGAACGCGTCGCCCGCTTCTTCGACGACGTTGACATGGACAAGCAGATGGCCAAGCAGAAGGCCTTCCTCACCATGGTCACCGGCGGCCCCGCCAACTACACCGGGCGCGACATGCGCCAGGCCCACCAGCACCTCCTCGAGCGCGGGCTCGATGACATCCATGTCGATGTGGTCATCCAACACCTGGGCGACAGCCTCTCGGAGATGGGCGCCCCGGCAGACATCATCGCGACCGTCAAGACCGTCGCCGAAGGCGCGCGCAAAGACGTCCTGAACCGCTGATCATGACCCCGACCATCACCCTCGATGGGCGCGCCATCGGCATCGGGGACGGCGAAACCGTCCTCGATGCCCTTGAGCGCCACGACATTCCCGCGCTTTCCTCCTGCCGCACGGGTGTCTGCCAGACGTGCCTCATGCAGGCTCTCGAAGGCCCCGTGCCCTCCCGCGCGCAGCAGGGACTCAAGGAGTCGTTGCGTGCCCAGGGCTACTTCCTCTCGTGCGTCTGCCACCCCACCGGGGACATGGTCATCGCTCCCCCCGGCAGCGGCCTCGAGTTCGAGGCCAAGGTCCTCGCCAGCGACGACCTTGGCGCCGCCGTCCGGCGCATCCGCCTCGCGGTGCCGCCGTCGCTCGAATGGTTCCCCGGCCAATACATCACCCTGATTCGCGGCGACGGAATTGCCCGGAGCTATTCCGTCGCGAGTGGCCCGGCCCACGGCTTTCTCGAACTGCACGTGCGCCGCCTCCCGGGCGGAGCCCTCAGCAACTGGCTTCATGATGACGTGCGCCCGGGCGAAACCCTGCGCTTTCGCGGCATGTTTGGCGACTGCTTCCATGCACCCGGGGATCCCGGCGCCCCGCTGCTCCTTGCGGGCACGGGCACCGGCCTCGCCCCGCTGTACGGAATCCTCCACGAAGCCCTGCGACAGGGACATGTCGGCCCCATCCACCTCTTCCACGGTGCCGTCGACGCGAGCGGGCTTTACCTGCGCGACGAACTCGCGCAGCTCGCCTCCCGGGGTGGCATCGAGTATAGGCCCTGTGTCCTGCGGGGCGATGCGGCCGACGGCCTCCTTGTCGGTGCCCTCGACGACATCGTCCTCGGCCACGCCCTCGACACCAAGGCCACGCGGGCCTACCTTTGCGGCGATCCCGCACTCGTCGAGAAACTGCGCAAGAAGCTCTTTCTCAAGGGACTCTCCAGCCGCCGCATCTTCGCCGACGCCTTCGTCCCCTCCGCCCCCCTGCGGAGTTGAAGCCCCGCGGCGCGCGCTCTCCAAAAGAAAGCGCGCGACGGCGCATCCCGCTCGTCGTCGCGCAAACCCGTTTGGGTGTTGGTTTCGGACGCGTCCCGCGCTTACTCCCCGAGGGCGAACACGAAGAATTCCACCCGCCGGTTCTTGGAGTATTCGGTTTCGGTCGATCCGGGCGCGATGGGCAGGAACTGGCCAAAGCTGACCGTCTGTACCCGCGCGGGAACGATTCCCTTGGCGATCAAGCGTTGGCGCACCGAGTGCGCGCGCCGTTGGCCCAGCGCAATGTTGTATGGTTCGGTCCCCCGCTCGTCGGTGTGCCCGCGCAGCACCACGCCAAGGTCTGGACGCGACAGCAGGAACGCCGCCGCCTTGGTGACGACTTCCTCCGCCTGGGGCGTCAGGCTGTCATCATCAAAGGCAAACAGGATGTCGGGGAGCTGGGGCACCGGGGCCGCCTCGGCCTCGGGCCCATCGGTCCCCCCGTGCATGTTCTCGGTCGGCAACCCGGTCGCCGCGTCGACCTCGTCACCCCCGGTGAAAACGTTGGGCACCGAAACGGGAGGGCGCCCATTCGGGCCCGCCATCCCTCTCTTGTTGCCCGATTTGCAGGCGGAAAAAGAAACGGCAACGCCCCCCAGAAGGAGGGCGATGACGGTCAATCGCAGTCGGGAGGTGATCCCGTTTGGGTTTCTCATCGGATTCTCAGAAGGCCCCGGCGGTCATGGTGCCGGCGTTTTCGGGGGAATAGACCAGGAACATCGCACGGCGGTTGAGCGAGTGGCCCTCGTCGGTGAACTCGAAGGTCAGCGGACGCATCTTGCCGTAGCTGATCGTCGAGATGCGCTCGGGAACGATGCCCTTGGAGACCAGGTACTGGCGTACCGCGTCGGCGCGGCGCTGTCCCAGCGCGATGTTGTACTCCTCCGTGCCGCGCTCGTCGGTGTGGCCTTCCACCTGCACGTTGACGGCGGCGTTCTGCCCCAGCCAGCCGGCGTTGCGGTCGAGCACTTCCTGCCACTGGGGCGTGAGAACGTCGCTGTCATACTCGAAATGGACCATTTCGAGGTCCGCGATCAGCATCGCTCCGTCGACTCCGGCGGTGTTCGCGTTGTTCATCATTCCGGTGCCATCGCCAAAGCCTCCGCCGGAGCCACCCATCAGCGAGTTGCCAAAGCCGGCCCCATCGCCAAACCCGGCACCGGGAGCCCCGCCGGGGCCCCATGCACCGGCACCCGAACCGGATCCGGCGCCGCCGGGCCCAAAGGCCGTCGTGCCGGCGAGCGATACGGGATTGCGGGCCTGCTTCTTTCCGCAAGCGGTCGAGACGGAAAGAACGAGGAAGAGTGCGGCGCCGAAGGCAAAGAATCGGGCCGGGTTGAATGAGCGGTGCTTGAACATGGAAGAAACCTCCTGTGGGCGGCGGGGACGTGGAGTGTCGGGAGCGGCGGAACGGCTTTGTCGAGCGGTGGAAAAGCGCTGAAAAACCGCGTCAAAAGGCTTTGTTGCCGTGCTCCTCTGTGCCGTGTTGTCATGAGCGCGCGAGAACACCGACAAGTTATTTCTGATCTACCCCTTCTTTTTTTTTGACGGGACACCCCCCGCGACCGGCTTTGTCGTTGCACCAACCCCCTTTCGTGGCCGGATGGACCCGTCTTGGCTTTGGCGCCGGCGTTTGCGCGTTTGCCGCGAGGAGAGGTGGAGTGTTCGAATTCCTTCAGGGCCTTTCCATCGGGGCGCTCCTCCACATCGCGCTCCTTGCCTTCACCATTCCCCGCATCCTCTCCGTCAAGCGCGATGCCGTGCGCGCCCTGGCGTGGCTGTACTTCTGCCTTCTGCTTCCCTATCTCGGTTGCCTCATCTTCTGGATGATCGGCGATCCCTCCGTGCGCCGCCACACCGTGCGCGTGGTCGAGGGCCCCCCGATCTTCCGCGCTTCCCAGCGCCGTGCCCGCGCCTCGCTGCGCGTCGTTGTCCAGACCAAGCTCCAGCGCCTCCAGGCCCGCCTGGGTGAATCCCCCGCCACCCGGGGCAACCGCGTGGAGTTCTACGACGACGGCCAGACCGCCTTTGATGCCATCGCGGCCACCATGCGCGACGCCCAGCAGGAAATCTGCGTCCAATATTACATCTACCGCGACGATGAACTGGGTCGGCGTCTCGCCTCCATCATGCGCGAGAAGGCCCGCCAGGGCGTGCGCGTCTACTTTCTCTACGACGCCGTCGGGTCCGTTGGCCTCTCCGAACGCTTTCTGCGCTGGATGCGGCGCGCCGGTGTCGAGCTGCACCCCTTCCTTCCCTTCGGGCTCCTCGCGCGGCGCGTCCAGGTCAATTTCCGCAATCACCGCAAGCTCGTCATCGTCGACAACAAGCTCGCCTTCACCGGCGGACTCAACGTCGGCATGGAGTACATCCACGGCACCCCTCGGCTGGGAGAGTGGTACGACATCCACATGCGCGTCACGGGCCCCTCGGTCCCCCAACTGCGGGAGGAGTACGAGGCCGACTGGTTCTTCGCCGCCGAGGACATGGACACCAGCTTCATCCACATCCCCGTCCCCGAACTCGACGAGGAATCCGCCACAATCCCCGCCGATGAAAACCGCGGATGGGTCCAGACCGTTTCCGGCGGCCCCGACCAGCGCGTGAACCGCATCCGCAGCCTCCTGCACTTCGCCATCTCGCGCGCGCGCCGCCGCATCTGGATCGCCACGCCGTACCTCGTGCCCGACGAGGCTGTCCACTCGGCCCTTGTCTCCGCCGCCTATGCCGGCATCGACGTGCGCATCCTCGTCCAGAACGACAAACCCGACCAATGGCTCCCCCAGATGGCCGCCCGCTACTTCTGGGAAGAATTCATGGATGCCGGCGTGCGCCTGTACCAATACGCGCCGGGGATGATGCACACCAAGATGCTCCTGATGGACAACGACATCGCCACCGTCGGCTCCGCGAACCTCGACGTGCGCAGCCTCAGCCTGAACTTCGAGATGAACCTCGTCTTCTACTCGCGTCATGAAATCCGGCAAACCGAGGGCCTTTTCGAGGCGGCCTTCATCCGCAGCACCGTGGTGGGCGACGCTTTCCGCCAGCGCGGGCGGACGGTCCGCATGGTCGAGAACTTCTCGCGCCTCTTCGCCCCCACGCTTTGATTCTACTTCCGGTTATTGCGTGGGTCTGGGCGGGCGGAGTCCCATCCGCCACGCCGCATGGGAATTTGATACTCGCCGCGCTCCTTGCCGGAAACCGTGCGATTCCCCTCAAATGGCCCGGAAGGGCCCCATTTGGCCCCGTTGGTCCCGGCCTTTCCTGACCGGACTCTCATCGGTGGCCGGTTGTTTGCCTTGACGGGTGGGGGGCGGTCGGTTTTCGTGCCGCCCCCACGATGACCTTGGCTTGACCGGGCGCGATGACCGTGGGACGCTTGGCCTTCCATTACGGGTGACTGTCCGCATTTTTTTGCCTTCGAGCACCAAGCGGCGACTGCCTGCCAAAGAGTTTCTGCCCAGCGGTCACGACCGCCCCCTGCCCAAAGCCCCCAACCGTTTCCCTGTTTTGTCCATTCCTTCGCGGGAGTTTGTATGCGGATTAGCGAAATTGCCACTCTTCTCGGTGTGACTCCCAAGGATGTCATGAATGAAGTGGAGGCCCAGCGGGAAGCCCTGACCGCACAGGGGTTCAAGATCGCGAAGAAGCTCACCAGTGCCAGCGGGATTGATGACGACGCCGTCCGCCACCTCATGGCGGCGGTCGACACGCGTCGTCGCGAGGAGAAAAAGGGCGACCAGGAAGCCGAAAAGGCCCGCCAACGCGAGGAAGAAGACAAGCGCCGCGCCGACGAAGCCACCAGGCGCGCCGCCCTTGAAGCCGCCCAACGGCGCGCCTCCGAGGAGGCCCGCCGCAAGGCCGACGAAGCCCTCGCGCGCCGCGCCGAAGCCACTCGCGCCGCCATTCCCGCGCCTCCGGCCGGACCGCCCCCCATTCCCTTTGTTCCCCCGATGCCCGCCACCGCGCGCCCCGCGGCACCGGTCGCCTCGGCCATTCCGGCGGCGTCTGCGGCCCCGGCGGCCCCAGTGTCCGCGCCCGCCGCCGAAGCCCCCGCCGCGCCCGCAGCCGCTGCTCCGG